>JAGOAT010000015.1 GCA_017983775.1 Candidatus Saccharibacteria bacterium
ATATCACCAAGTGTATTAAATAATCCTTGTCTAGCAAAGTCGGTTAAGGGTCTAGTACCCTGGTTGGCTACTTTTAGATTTAGCCCCCTATAGTCTCCAGTATGGACTCTTGGCATTATTCTCTGCTTTCAAGTAAAGCAAAGTACCAGATAGCAGAGATTAATTGAATTCCTTGATCTACTACTTGTTCCCTGATTAACTGGTAGAGTTTGGGTGACCAGCCTTTTTTTAGATACTGTTCATAGAGACCTTGATCCTGGATACTTAATGCAAGGTTATTGATAGTAGCTGTAACTCCAATATTCTCTAGACTCTTAAGTATTTCTTGAGAAAATTCAATGTGGTTAAATCTTTTCATTACTAAGCTACTAGCAATACCGGACTCAAAGATAATATGATCAGTAAAGTTTTTGGTCACACGATATTGCTCTTTTAATTTAACTCCAAATTTTTGGTTGGCTAGTTTACCTTCAGTATATAATAGATCTTTAGAGTAATGATGGGCTGGCGTAACAATATCCCCTAAGTAGTGGGCTAGCCAACTTGCTTCAAATCCACTATCTATTGTATCTTGATTGTTCAGTGTGGCGACCAAGCTATGGTAGTGATGCTCAATCCATTCCATTAGATACCCTTGACCAGTTTTTGGTTCCCAGAGATGATGTTTATCATACTTTTTCGAACCTTTTTTAACCTTTAGTCCATCTGGTCCGTTGTATCCTTCAAAATAAATTACATCTCTAAGCTCTGGAAAAAAGTATTGACCAGCTCCCAGTTCTTGATTTGCATACTTAGTCATTACTTGATATGCAATCTTATCCATCTTTTGATGGATGCCCGTAGAGTTGATTTTACCTTTGGTGATAAATGAAATATGTCCTGAATTCATAGCCTCTAATCTAAGTATTCTACAGATTGATAAAATTTTCGCAACTCCCCGGCTGGTATTTTTTGTTTCCAATCTCTTGAATTAACAAAAGGTTTAATTGCATCCTTGATCTGATATATCAATTTTGTGTCAAATGCCTTAACAATTTTTAAGTTAATCTTCCCTGTTTGCTCATAACCCAAAATTTGTCCCGGACCCCGAAGTTTGAGATCTAGTTCAGCTAGCTTAAATCCATCTTGAGTCTTCGATAGGCTCTCTAGACGTCGGGTGGCAATTTCTTGATCGCTGGTGTTAATCAAATAACATTTTGAGGCTAGATTTCCTCTCCCAACCCGACCCCTGAGTTGATGTAAGCTAGATAAACCAAAATCATTGGCCGACTCAATCATAATTGTCGTAGCATTGGGATTGTCTATACCTACTTCAATTACACTTGTCGCAATCAATACATCGATCTCACCTGCCTGAAATCTTGCAAGTGTCTCTTGTTTGCTTGTTTCTGGCTGACTTCCATCTAGGTAGCCAATTATCTTATCTCCAAGTAGTTTATTAAACTCTATTTCCTCAAAAAGTTGCTTGGCACTTAGACTATTTTGGCTAGGGTTTATTCTCCTAGATGAAACTATGTAGGCTTGCTGACCGTTGGTGAGTCTTGATTTTATTTGTTTTAAGACTTTTCTACGCACTGTATGGTCATAAATCTCAGTCTCAATTATCTGATTATTGAGTGGCTTTTGTTTTAAGATACTATTATCTAGATCGGCAAAAACAGTCAAGGATAAGGATCTTGGGATTGGCGTGGCAGTCAGACTAAGGTAATGAGGGGTAGTCTTGCTTAGTTTCTTGAGAGTCAATCTTTGCTCTACCCCGAAGCGCTGTTGTTCATCTAGAATCACTAGTCCTAGCTTTTTAAACTTTAAGTTTGGATTAAAAATAGCATGGGTACCTATCAATAAATCAACTTTTTGATTGCTCAAATCATCATAAATGACCTGCTTTTCCTTGAGACTAGCTTCAGAGCTAAGTAAGGCAATTTTGATTGAATCGGGTAGGTATTTCTTGGCATTTAAGTAATGTTGCTTAGCAAGAACTGTCGTAGGAGCAATCATTGCTACTTGGTAGCCACTTTGGACGATGGCATAACTGGCAATGATACCAATAATGGTCTTTCCAGTGCCAACATCACCCTGACAGAGTCGATTCATTAGGTACTCACCCTGTAAATCTCCTATTACTTCTTTGGTAGCCTTTATTTGATCAGGTGTTAGTTTGAAATTCAGGTTGGCGATAAAATCTGAAAGATCTTGACTGGAACAACTGTAGTGAATCTTGTTGATTTGTTGAGTATCCTCTTTGATTAACTGGGCAGCTAAAAGGAGCCATATTACCTCTTCCCAGGCTAACCTAGTCTTGGCAAGACTTAGTTCTTCAAGGTTTTTGGGTCGGTGAAATATCTCAAACGCTTGGCTCAAACTTAAGCTTATGGAATTGCTTGATTTGGTAATCCAGTCTGTAATAGTGCTATCAAAGTCGAGATTGCCAAAATCAAGCTGACTGATTGCATTTGAAATCATATTGGATTTTAGCTTATAGGTAGATTTATAAACTGGGTTGAGTTTACCCAGACCAAGCTTCTCAGAATTGTCACTATAGTAGGGGTTAGCCACCGAAATATAACCTTTATCATATTGAAGTTGACCAAGAAAGTAATAGACTTTATCTGGTTTAAAATATTTTTCTAGATAGTCCATATTAAACCAAACCACCTTGATTGAACCTGATTGATCGAATACAGTAGCAGTTAGGATTTTTTTGCCACTATGGCTATATCTATTCTCAAGCTCTTCAACTGTTCCGCAAAAGGCGACTTGACCAGGATTAAGCTCGACAATTGGCTTGAGGGTTGGGATTTTTTGCCAACTTCTGGGAATATACTCGATAAGATCTTTAATGGTATAAATCTCTGCTTGATTAAAGTAGGACTGTTTGATTTTGCCTATATCTTGGAGCTTAGTGATTGGATCCGATAATTTCATCTTGATTATAAAAATCTGGGGTGGTGAGGCTATAATAATCACTAAGGATTTGACTTATTGTCTGATAGGTTGGATCAGGAGCATCCATCAAGACCTCAGTTTCAACCTGCAGGCTAATATTATCGTATGCTTTCAATAGGATATTTAAACTATAGTCGGGATATTGTTTGATTAGTGGTAAAAATTGCTCCAGATTAATACTTAGAAGCCAATCAGAGTGAAAAAGTATCTGATAATTTAGCTTGCCCAAGATTTGCCTTAGACTACTGGTCAATCTTTTTCTCTGAGAGCTAGTGAGAGCTGGTTGTTTGTTTGAGCCTTCTAGATAATCAGTAGTATCGGTAATCACGATCTTGAGCTCAAGGCTGGTGGCTAGTTTTGGGCTTTTTTCGATTTCCCTTACTAGGCTTTTCAGATTATCTAACTGACCTAGGTTACTGTTTAGGGTAAGCTTAATCTTATCGTATTGGCTTAGGGGACTAATCGGGGTTATTTCTACGATTGACATATACTGATTATATAGGACTTTCAGATTTCCCGATAGATTCCTCAGCTTTCTTCAGATAAGTATTTATAATTATTCAGTCATCTCCCAAGTGTCAATCCTCAACCCATTATCCTCCAAATTTCCCACCCCTCACCCCGTCATCTTCGGGTTGCCCGAAGGGCAAGACCGGAGATCCAGCATTAGTATTAAATGACTATCCAAATGTCAGTAGAGGTGGATCCCCCGTAAACCCTTCGGGTTTCGGAGGATGACA
Source organism: Candidatus Saccharibacteria bacterium (assembly GCA_017983775.1). NCBI lineage: Bacteria > Candidatus Saccharimonadota > Candidatus Saccharimonadota bacterium. The sequence continues at coordinate 3,687 of JAGOAT010000015.1, forward strand.
GGAAGAGATAGGGCTTCGGAGGATGACAAGACAAGGAAGGGTTTCGGAGGATGATAATACAAGGGAGACTTTTGGATAATGACAATAAAATAGGTCGAATTCAGAAGTGAGATAAAATACATGATTGACATATCGGTATTTGTACGGTAAGATTGAACATTGAAAATATTTTGAATATGCAAGACAAGATAATTATCAAAGGTGCCAGAGAACACAATCTCAAAAATTTGGACTTGGAGTTGCCTAGAAACAAACTAATTACCATTACAGGATTGTCGGGATCGGGAAAATCAACTCTTGCTTTTGATACATTATATGCTGAAGGTCAGAGGAGATATGTTGAAAGTCTTTCTGCTTATGCTAGACAATTCTTGGGTTTGATGAATAAGCCAGATGTTGATCAGATAGAAGGGTTATCACCAGCTATCTCAATAGATCAGAAATCTAGTTCTCGCAATCCTAGATCTACTGTTGCGACGGTTACGGAAATCTATGATTATTTGAGGTTAATCTTTGCCAGGATTGGAATACCCCATCATCCAGTAAGCGGACATCCTCTGACTAAGAAAACTGCTAGTGAAATAGTAGAGTTGATTCGTGAGAATTCTAATGATAGATTAATAGCGATCTTAAGTCCGGTAGTTAGGGATCGCAAGGGAGAACATCAAGCCATTTTTGACAAGCTATTGGTAGATGGTTATTTGAAAGTTCGAGTTGACGAAATCATCTATAGCACAGATGAAGTCCCAGTTTTGATCAAGAATCAAAAGCATACCATCGAGGTGTTAGTTGATCGATTTGAACTAAGCGCCTTAACAACCCAAAGATTAAGTGAGGCTATCGAATTGGCGTTAGCAATGTCTGAGGGAATAGTTAGAATTGCCAACCTTGACCAATCTGGGAAGGTTGTTGGAGATCTGCAAGAATATAGTGAAAATTATATGAGTTCGGATGGTGACAACTTTAGCTTGCCCGAGATAGAGCCAAGACTTTTTTCATTTAATTCTCCACATGGAGCGTGTCGGGAATGTACTGGGCTTGGTAGTAAGCAAGAGGTTGACCCTGAATTGGTAATCCCCAATCGAGAACTTTCAATCTCTCAAGGTGCAATTCGCCCTTGGAGTCGAAACTTAAATCTTCAGGGGTATTATATGCAAGCCATCAAGGCACTGGGTGAACAGCTTGATTTCAGCCTTCAAACACCTATTAGCAAGTTGAATAGTCAACAATTGAAAGCACTACTGTATGGTGTCGATACTAAACTGGCAGTCAAAACCAATTCAGGCAATGTCTATAACTTATCTTATGAAGGCGTGATTAATAATCTTGAAAGAAGGTACAAGGAGACTGATAGTGATTATATTCGTACCGATATAGCCAAGTATATGCGAGAGAAACGTTGTCAAGCTTGTGATGGCAAAAAGCTTAGACCAGAAGTACTAGCAATTACTATCCAGGATAAATCTATCGCTGATATCAATGACATGACAGTTGAAGTAGCACTAAGATATTACCAAAACTTGAGCTTATCTGATCAAGAAACAATTATCGCCAAGCAAATATTGAAAGAAATCATTGACAGGCTAGAGTTTTTGAATGATGTTGGTCTGAACTATCTTCAACTCGGTCGTAGTGCAAATACTTTGGCCGGTGGTGAGGCTCAAAGAATTCGTCTGGCTACTCAAATTGGCTCAAGGCTAACTGGGGTACTGTATATTCTTGATGAGCCTTCGATTGGTTTACATCAGAGAGATAATGATCGTTTAATCGCTACCTTAAAAAGATTAAGAGATATTGGCAATACGGTGATAGTGGTCGAACATGATGAGGATACTATTTGGGCAAGTGATTATTTGGTCGATATTGGTCCAGGTGCTGGTAAGCATGGTGGCCAAGTGGTAGCGATTGGCACGCCAAAGGATGTAGCAAATAATCCTAAGTCTTTGACTGGTCAATATTTGAGTAAGAATCAACAGATCAGTCTACCCAGCAATAGACGCAAAAAGAGCATGGGCAAGCTTGAAATCATTGGCGCTAGTGAGCACAACCTCAAGTCAGTTAATGTCGAAATACCTTTGGGTAAATTTGTTGCTGTGACTGGTGTTTCTGGATCTGGCAAGTCGACCCTTATTAATGATACATTGGTCAATGCTTTGCACAATCATTTCTATGCTACTTATCATCCAGTCGGTAAACATCAAGAGATTAGAGGGCTGGAGCAAATCAATAAGTTGATTGCAATTGATCAGAGTCCAATTGGTCGAACTCCTAGATCCAATCCTGCTACTTATACCAAGATGTTTACTGAAATACGAGAAATATTTGCCAGAACACCCCTAGCCCGAGAAAGGGGATACCAACCAGGACGATTTAGCTTCAATACCAAAGGTGGTCGCTGTGAGACTTGTCAAGGAGATGGGATTATTAAGATAGAGATGCACTTCTTGCCCGATGTTTATGTAGCCTGTGAGGTTTGTCAGGGTAAGCGTTATAGTAACGAAACTCTTGAAGTTAAGTACAAATCCAAGACTATTGCTGATGTTTTGACTATGACTGTCGAGGAAGCCTACTATTTCTTTGCTAGTTACCCATCTCTGGAGCGTAAGCTTTCTACCCTCAAGCAAGTTGGTCTGGATTATATTACCCTTGGTCAGTCGGCTACAACTCTATCAGGTGGTGAAGCACAGAGAATCAAATTAGCTAGCGAACTTTCAAAAAGCCAGAGAGGACATACTCTTTATGTACTGGATGAGCCAACTACCGGATTGCACTTTGAAGATGTTAGGAAATTATTAGAGGTCCTACAGAAACTAGTTGATCAAAATAATACTGTACTGGTAATCGAACACAATCTGGACGTAATCAAATCTGCTGATTATTTGATTGATTTAGGTCCAGAAGGGGGACAAAATGGCGGTCAAGTAATTGCTACAGGAACTCCCCAGCAAGTAGCCGGAATCAAAGAATCCCAGACTGGCCATTATCTCAAACCCTATTTATAGCATACTCGAAAACAAAACCAGCCTTTTGATCTACTACTATAGCTCAAAAGATCTATCTGGTATAGATTATTCTTTATTTTTGCTTTCTGCCCACTCGATTAGCCAGTCTCGCATTGCAGTTGGATCTCCGACTAGGCTTAATTGATAGTTTAGCAGGATTGATTGATAGTTTTCTGGAGCCACTTCCTGGAAGTAAAATGCTATATGATGAGGTAAATCAATATAGTTAATGTGTGGGTTTTTGGCGAGATATCCAAACAAAATATCCTTTAGACTCGAGTTTAGCTTGGCTGGTATCCGCTTTGTAGCACCATCCCCAGTAAGGTAATAAACGTAATCAGTATCAAGGTTTAGGACACCTATATGTTCGATAGCCTCAAGTAACGGCATTCTGCCATCAATACTGCGCTGAATAATAACTTCTATTAAGTCGCTAAACACATGAAATGGGTCTAATTCTGAGAGTTCTTTTCTGACATCTATTTGATTAAATCCAGGTAGTTGAGCTAGGTAATCTACCATAAGTCTCCGCTTTAAAAGTATTGTTTGAGCTGGATCAAACCCATAAGACTCAGCTATACCATTGATTATATTGCTCCAATCATCTGGCTTTGAGCCTGTAAAATGGCGCAATAGAACGCTGTATATAAAATCTCTTTTCAGTATGTCTGGATCGACGACAGGAACCCTAGAGTATATCCATTCATGCTTGCCAAGTATATCTTTAATAGTTTCATCATCTAAAACAGGCTGATTGGCATAGTAAGCCACAAGTGCTTTATAAGTGGCATACTTAATATTAATACTATCTAGATCCAAACTTGTGGCAAAACTTTCAACCTCTTCCAGATTAAAATCTAATTTGGACAAACAGTAAGCTACGACTATAGCGATTTTTAAAGACTCTTGTTGGCTTTTTGTAGCATTAAGCTGATCTAGTAATTCGATAGCTTTCCCATAGTCTTCCGATCCAACTAGGGCATATAAGTGTCCAATAGCTGAAGATTCCTTCAACTCTGGATGATTCTTTAAAAACTGAACAAACCATTCTGCAGTGGGTTCAGGCTTCTCTCTCAAGGTTGAACATATCAAGAAGTTCTGGGTTATTACTTGCAAGTATTGCGCCTACTATTGCCTGGTAGCGTTCAGCTCTAGCATCACTACTGTCATTTTCCCCTCCTTGAATAAAAGAGGCTAATAGATCAGAAGCTTCCACCGCGTCTATTGCTTCAGGTTTAGCGGGGTCATCAGGTGTGTACTTACCTTCCAGTGCCTGCATAACGGCTATTCCTGTAAACAATTTAGATCTCTGATATAGTCTCTTAGTCTGATAATTCACATCTACAATCTCGAAGTCAGTTGGTGGGTTAGTTAAGTTTGAATTATTGAATCTAGAATTAGTATCAGCCAAAGCTTTCCCAAACCTTAAACTTGTCAAGCCAAGAGTTACTAACGCTCTTGCAACTTTATCAGGTAACCCATTTCTGGTTGCTTCAGTGGTTTCATAATTCATTGCATTCATAACCCGTCAACCCCTTACTTTTACTTAGTAGTACTGTAGCATATAATGTAAAAAAAACAAACCAATTCTCCGTTCTATCCTCGTATTTAAATTTATTATCAGAATAATGCAGAAATACTGGATCCTCCGTCAAACCTCTGGGTTTCGGAGGGTGACAGGAGTTGAGTCATCTTCCAAATCCCTGAAGAAGATTATGGAAGATTCAGAACTGACACCTTGATATATTGACAAGTTATTGGTTATAATCAATAATACAGATTTATAAAGAGGTGAATCTAGGAATGAGTGAACTATGGACTCCAGGCAAGACTGGCGAGTTAGTAACAAGGAAAGGATCCATGCGAGTAGGTGGGGTTGTTATCAAATACTGTTTAGCCGAACCCGCTTTTTCAAGTTCCTTCAACACAGATGCTATTCCAGTACTCTTTGAGCATGGCGTAGGTGAGATAGGTTATCAACAAGTAGCAATCATTAAATACTTAGCACAAGAGCTCGGGTGTAGAGTTGTTGGGTACAATTCAGACCTGATTGCTGCTGGTAAAAAAGTCGGCCCTGAGTCAGTCAATCATCAAAGGGAGGTATACCTAAGAGTAGTTGATGCAACAGGTTTAGGAGGTCAACCTCATGATGTAATTGCTCATTCTTTGGGCGGTCTTACCACAGCTGCTGGTTCATTGGCTAATATTGGCGATAGTGAAGATAATGGGCATCAACATACTCGAGTAGGAGTAGTAACTCTTCTAGCCCCAGCAACTCTGACTCCAGAAACGTATCTATCTAACTTTTGGCTTGATCGATCTAGGGAGTTAGATTTGGTAGGTCGGGTAACCTCGTTTCGGGCATATGAAACTGATTGGAAAAAGCATGGCAGACTTCTAGCAAAGATGTTTTCTAAAACTTTAATGAAGGAATTAAGAAATGGATACAAAGATCCACAGACAGCTATTGCAGGGATTAATATCGCTAGAGAAATGAGAATGATCTCAAGACTTCCTGATGCTTTTGCTGTATTAGCAAACATTAGTACCGTTCCTGAGATCATCAATGCAGCAAAAAATGGTGTGAAAATCAATCTAGCAGGTGGTAGTGATGATCAGCTGTTTCCATTAGCTACTATAGAAGAGGCTATTAGGATGGGAATACCAGAAATCGAAGATGTTACTAGGCCGGGAATAGCAGAAATCAAATTATTAAAGGCCAAAATATCAGTGGTAGAAATAGTTTTAGCCGGGCATTCTAGCTTAGCTACAAATGTTGGCAAAGAGCAGCTGAAAGCTCTAGTGCTTGTGCACAGAGGTATACCTGAAGGTATCTATATTTCTTCTGGATCAACCAAATCGAACGCGTGGCGTACTGTTCCGACAAATTAACTTTGACAATCGAGTAATTATCAAGTAAGATAGACATCTATGCAAGCTATTGATAAATCTGTCAAGGCCGTTGTAATCGGAGCAGGAACAGGATCCTTTACAGTAATCACTGGCCTAAAGCAGTATCTAAGAAATATCACTACAGTAGTCAATATGACGGATAGCGGCGGTAGTACTGGCGTATTACGAGATGAACTGGGTGCCTTACCACCTGGAGATGCCCGTCAACACCTAGTGGCCTTAGCTAATCGTTCAGATCTAGTCAGGGAATTATTCAACTATCGTTTTGGGGGTAATACTTTCAAGGGTCATAGTTTTGGTAATCTATTCTTGGCAGCTCTTGAGGATATGACTGGTGATTTCGAACAGGCCCTGAGTGTAGCTGGGGAAATTCTGGATATTTCAGGTAAAGTATTGCCAGTCACCACTACCCAGACCAATCTTTGTCTAGTTAGGGAAGGCCAGGATGTCTGCGGTGAAGATAATATTCTAGGGACAGTAATCGAACAGAAAAAACCAGAATTCTATTTGGAACCTACTGCCAAATTGAATCCTCGTGCCCGTCAGGCAATTCTGGATGCTGATTTATTGGTCTTTGGCCCAGGAGGTTTCTACACATCCCTAATGACAATTCTATTGACAGAGGGCATAGTCGAAGCTATTGCGCAGTCAAAAGCCAAACGAGTATTTATCAGCAATCTAATGACTCAGCCCAATCAATCCAGGGATTACAACTTAGATGATTTTGTAGATGAGCTTGAGAGGTTTACAGCTGGTAGGATCTTTGACTATATCGTATACAACAATGCTCAACCAGCTAATGTGCTAATTGATCGCTATTTAGCGGAAAATGAAAGATTGATAGATGTTAGTCCAAAAATAATCAATCGAGTTAAAGCCAGAGGCTACAAAACATACGGTGATTTATTAATTAGTCACGATATTGCAGAAACCAATCAAGTAGATTTGATGCAAAGAAGCTTGATTCGCCACGACCCCGATAGTCTTGCTAGGGCGATTATGCGTTGCTATTTTGACTAAATATTTAGATAATCTTAAATAGTGAGTAGCTTGACTAAACAACTAGCAGATCTTCCCAAATCCCCGGGTGTTTATCTATATAAAGATCAATTAGGGCAAGTGATCTATGTCGGTAAAGCAATCAACCTGAGTAGAAGAGTAAAATCCTACTTCCAGAGACGTGATCATGATCTCAAGACGATCAGGCTTGTAGAGAAGATTGCAGATATTGAAGTGATTGAGACCGAATCAGAGATAGCTGCCTTATTTCTTGAAGCAGAGCTAATCAAAAGATACAAACCTCAGTATAATATTCTACTCAGGGATGATAAGCATTATCTTTATATCAGAATTAGCAAAGATCCTTATCCTATTATTAGTTATGTCAGAAGAATAGAAAATGATTATGCTGACTACTATGGTCCCTTCCCTGCTAGTTATCAGATAAAAAAGTTGCTGACTCAGATCAGAAGAGTAATCCCTTTTATCACTGACAAGCAGTGGCCTAGAGTTAGTAAGCTCTCTTATCAGATTGGCATCAACCCTAGTCCTGATATTGACTCTGACAATTATCGAGATCAAATCCGCAGGATCAAACTAATTTTGACAGGTAAATTTAAATCTTTGGCTCAAGAATTGGAGATAGAAATGGAGGCCAGCAGTCAATCTCAGGATTATGAAAAAGCAGCCTTGATCCGTAATCAATTACAATTCTTGTCTAGTCTTAGGAGGATTAAAGGCGTAATGCTAGACGGTATTGATTTGTCGACTGATAGTGCCCTGCTGGAGCTAGGTAAGATTGCAGGTTTAGACAAACCTCCTGCAAGAATTGAAGCTTATGATATCTCGAACTTCCAAGGCAAGGATCAAGTGGCGAGTATGATCGTTTTTACTAATGGTTTGCCTAATACCCAGGAGTATCGTAAATTTAGAATTAGGACCAAAGGCCCAAACGACTTTGCAATGATGCAGGAAGTGATTACTCGTAGACAGAAACGAAGCTGGAAACAGCCTGATCTAATCTTGATCGATGGTGGTAAGGGTCAACTTTCGAGTGCCCTTATGGCAATGCAGGATTTTTGGCCTGGACAGCCAGTGTTTGGCCTGGCAAAACGGGAAGAAGAAATGGTATTTGATGATAGAGCTTTGAGTAATGATAGCTGGAAAGATTACGGACAATACATATATAGGGATGGTAATTATTTAGTAGTAAAATTACCAAAATCTAACTCTGTATCTCAATTAATTCAAAGAATCAGAGATGAGGCGCATCGTTTCGCGATTACTTATCATCGTCAAGTTAGAAAGAAACGAATTATCCGAAGTAAACTAGAGGATTACACCGGGATTGGACCTAAGTCCGTTGCAAAATTGATTAAGGCCTTTGGTTCGGAGCAAGGGGTGCTTGAGGCTAGTCAGTCAAGTTTAGAGCAAGTACTTGGCAGAAGGGGTCAAGCGTTGCACAGAGAAATTAATCATTAGGGGTTTTTGGTAGTGCGAGATGCTGGTTTCATCATAATTCCTGCTATTAATTTGGGGTTACAGAATAGAGATGAGGCTCCCCAAAGAGGTAAATAAAGTCAAGCTTGAGATACTATCAAGAACGATGTCTGTTGGCAGCTCTAAGCTTGGCCAATTCAAGCTCTAGTCTAGCTAGTGCTTGATAGTAAGCAGTGTCTTGCTCTTCTTTTGTAGCCAAAAACTTCTCAGCCTCATGCTTGGCTTTGAGGGTGGCATCTAGATCAATCTCGCTAGATTCAGTAGCTAGCTCGGCAATCACCATTACACTATTATCAGATTTGACTTCGACCAGCCCACTGTCAGTAGCTATGTAGCTAGTCTGATCACCAACTCGATAATGGATTTCTCCTACAGTAAGTCTAGAGACCAATGGCGCGTGTCCTGAAAGAACAGTGATCAAACCTTGCTCAGTCGGTAGGCTAATCGAGTCAACTTCCTGGTCGACTAGCTCTTGACTCGGTGTGATAATCTTGACTCTAATCATTGGCTCACTTCTTATCAAGTTCCGAAATCGAACCTAGCATATAAAAATCATCTTCGTTATAAGAGTCATACTTGCCATCAAGTATCCCTGCGAAGCTCTTGACAGTATCAGCAAGGGAAACATATTTGCCAGGTCTACCAGTATAAACTTCTGCTACAAAGAAGGGTTGAGAAAGAAACTTCTGGATTTTCCTTGCGCGAGATACTGTCAGTTTATCTTCATCCGAAAGCTCTTCAATCCCGAGAATTGCGATAATATCTTGGAGGTCTTTATATTTTTGCAATACTTGTTGGACACCTCTAGCTACCCGATAATGCTCAGCTCCAATGATATTAGGGTCCAAAATGTTAGAATTGGACTCAAGTGGATCGACAGCTGGGTAAATTCCAAGCTCTGTTAGGGCACGGGAGAGTACCACAGTAGAATCAAGGTGATTGAAGGTAGTAGCAGGAGCAGGGTCAGTCAAATCATCAGCTGGCACATAGACTGCTTGGAGACTAGTAATCGAACCCTTATTGGTCGAAGTAATTCTCTCTTGCATTGCACCCATATCGGTAGCTAAGGTCGGCTGATAGCCTACTGCAGAGGGTATCCTACCTAGTAAAGTTGAGACTTCGGATCCAGCTTGGGTAAATCTAAAGATGTTATCAACAAAGAATAAAACATCTTGATTTTCTTGATCACGGAAATATTCAGCCATGGTTAGACCAGTCAAGCCAACTCGAGCCCGAATACCTGGTGGCTCATTCATTTGACCGAATACTAGAGCTGTCTTGTCTAGAACATTAGAGTCTTGCATCTCATAATACAAGTCATTACCTTCTCTTGATCTTTCACCAACTCCCGCAAAAACCGAGACCCCACCATGCTCGGAGGCAATATTGCGAATTAATTCAGTGATAATTACTGTTTTGCCAACTCCAGCTCCTCCGAAAAGACCAACTTTACCCCCTTTGATAATTGGACAGATCAAATCTATCACCTTGATACCAGTTTCTAAAATTTCAACACCTGTGGACAGGTCTTTGAAATCAGGAGCTGGCTTGTGAATTGAAGAGGTAGGTGTATCTTTAGTAATCTTGATTGCGGGCTTTTTATCAATTGGATTACCTAGGGCATCAAACATTCTGCCAAGAGTTTGATTACCAACAGCGATTGTGATGGGTGCTCCAGTATCATTGACAGTAGCACCCCTTTGGAGTCCATTGGTTTCCCCCATTGCAATACTTCTTATCTGACCATCTCCAAGCTGCTGGGCGACTTCTAGGACTAGTTTTTTATCATTATCAAGCTCAATTTCAAGAGCATTGAGGATATCTGGTGTATGCTCTTCGAAACTAACATCTACTATTGGGCCAATGATTTGAGTGACTTTGCCGGTTTTATTCATCTTTTACTCCTTTGTTATTCTAATGCTAATTTTGCTGCCGTGATCTCAGAAAGCTCCTGAGTGATTGAGCTTTGCCTTGCTTGGTTGAAGATTTGAGTTAAATCTGAGACCAAGTCGTTGCTAGCCTTATTGGCGCCTTGCATTGCTATCATTCTAGCTGAATATTCACTAGCAGCTGCTTCTACCATTGCTTGATAAAAATTATAGATTATTAATCGTCCCAGGATATCATCGGTTAAACTATCTTGATCTGGCTCTAAGATATAACCCTCTTCTTTATCAGGATCAAGATTATCGAATATCCTGATCTGTTTGGGGGTAATCGGGAGTATTTCGATCTCTCTAACTTCCTGGTTGAGGGTACTAACAAAATGAGTGTAGACTACCTTAATTGAACTATACTTACCAGTCAGGTAATCTTCAATATAAGGTAGGATCATTGGCTTTACCAACTCAAGGTTCTGGTTGGCCTCAGGAGCGGGATACAGAGCTTTAAACTGATAGCCAGATCGCTTGAGGGTAGTGGCAACTTTTTTGCCAAAGCAAATAATCTCAAATGAACCATTTCTTACAAGATAATCCTTAATCAAACGATTACTAAGATTGCTATTATAGGCACCTGCAAGACTTCTATCTGAACTAATCACCACGATTAGATTGGGCGCAGATTTATTGACTACCTGGGTATAGCGATGGATGATAGCCTGGTCTTTGTCAATTATTTTTGAGTAGATCCCAGACAGGGCTTGGGCATATTTGCGAGAATTTTTAGCATTGGTTTGGGCCTTTTGCATCTTAGTAGCTGCAACAAGCTCCATTGCTTTGGTAATCTTGCCAATATTCTTGACAGATTTGATCCTGGATTTTATTTCCCGGGTATTAGTTGCCACCCATCTCTTCTCGTTTAAATCTTTCGACAGCAGTTCTCAATAGATCTACTTCTTTTCCCTTCATGTCACTTGACTCGATCTGATCTATCAACTCTAAGTATTTCTGATCAAGATAGTCTATAAGTCTATGATTAAAGTCCCCTACTTGATCGAGTGCAACATCATCAAGGAATCCATTAGTAGCGACCCAAATCAAGACCACTTGATGGGATAAGTTGTATGGTTGGTACTGAGGCTGTTTGAGCATCTCGACAATCCTTTGACCTCGATCTAATTTTGCCTTGGTCTGAGCATCTAAATCAGAAGCCAACTGAGCAAAAGCTGCTAAATCTCGATATTGAGCAAGATCAAGCCTGAGCTGGCCTGCTACATTTTTGATTGCCTTAGTTTGGGCAGAGCTACCAACCCGTGAAACCGATAGCCCGACATTAAGGGCGGGCCTAATCCCTTGATGGAAGAGGTCTGTCTCTAGATAAATCTGACCATCAGTAATCGAGATAACATTGGTCGGGATGAAGGCCGATACGTCTCCAGCTTGAGTTTCAATAATAGGTAAAGCAGTTAATGACCCTGCACCCAGGTCATCTGACAATTTTGCAGCTCTTTCTAATAGTCTAGAATGTAAGTAGAAGATATCACCAGGATAAGCTTCTCTACCAGGAGGTCGTCTTAGTAGTAGCGAAATCTCTCGATAAGCAACTGCATGCTTACTAAGATCATCATAGATTACCAAGGCATGACCAGAATTATCCATAAAATATTCACCGATTGCAGCTCCAGAATATGGTGCAATATAGCTCATAGCAGCAGGATCACTTGCTCCAGCCACTACTATTACCGTTTTGTCCATCACGCCCTTGGTAGTCAAATCAGATACTAAGCGAGCGATCTTTGATTCTTTTTGACCAATTGCTACATAGATATTGACGATATCGCTATCCTTTTGATTGATCATAGTATCAACGGCGATTGCAGTCTTGCCAGTCTGGCGATCTCCAATAATCAACTCCCTTTGACCTCTACCAATCGGGATCATTGAATCAATGGCTACAATCCCAGTCTGTAATGGTTGATGAACTGATTTACGATCTAAGACACCAGGCGCAGGACGTTCGATTGGATTTTCTTGGTCAGTTTTAATTGGGCCTTTGCCATCAATTGGATTACCTAAGGCGTCTACTACTCGTCCAAGCATTGCCTTACCTACTGGCACGGAGAGGATCTTGCCAGCTAACTGTACTCTATCTCCTTCGGCGACTAGCTCGCTAGCACCTAGAATAATTACCCAAACAGAATCAGTATTAAGATTAAGAGCTACCGCATCAATAATTTTACCCGATCCACTGGTGATCTTTAGCATTTCTCCAGCCTGAACATCAGTAATACCAATCACTTTGGCTACTCCATCCTTGACTTCACTCACGAAGCCAACCCTAGTCTGATCAGAGTTTAGATCAGCCCCACTAATTCGCGCCTCAAGTTCCTCTATGATTGAACTATTACTCATATCACTCCTTATCTCTTATCAAATTATAGCTCATTTCTTGAATTTTTGCTTCCAAACTCGAATCAAAAATCTTTGCTTGGTCAGTAATCTTAATCCCACTAATAAGACTAGGATTATGGATAAATTGAACCTGACGATTCTGCTTTGCAACTCTTGCCTTGATCCTTTCCTTCTCGAGATCAGTCAGGAAGCTATATTCGACAACAACTGCTGGTCTTGCACCGACCCCCTTTGCTACTTCTCTTAATACAGATTCGAGCTGCTCGGAAGCAGATCTCTCTAACAGCACAGTTTTTAGTTTAGCTACCAAACGCCTTGGGCTATAACCAGTCTTAATCAAGTGATTTGCATAGCTGACCAGGTCTTGAAATTCTTGGTCAGTCATTATTTTGCTCCCACTCATCAAGGGCTTGATCAATTGCTTGAGATTGGTCCTTATCGGTATTCTTGATACCCAACTTTCTGACTGCATTACCAATCAGACTACTAGCATTGACTCTTACTTCCCTAATTAGCTGTTGCTTGGTGTCTGCAAGATCTTGTTTGGATTGGTCTATGATTAGACTAGCTTGTTGTCTTGCTTGATCTATAATCTGATCTCGGTCTTCTCGGTTGGCTTGTTCGGCTTGCTTTTGAGCCTTCTTAAGTTCTGAACGGAAACTGGCAGTCTCTTGGCTACGCCAATCAGAGAATTCCTGCTTGGCATTAGCTAGCTCTTTTGCATCAGCTAGTCCTTTGTCTATCTTGGCCTGTCTATCTGCCATTACCTTAGTCAGTGGTCCTGCGATAATTTTCTTGAATACAAGAAATACTATTAAAAAATTGACCAGCTGAATCAAGAAAGCAATTGGATCCAGGCCAAAGCTTTCAAATATTCCTGGCTCACTAATCACCTCAGTAGCACTAGGTACAGTTTCTGAAGCACCCAGAGCCTGGATAATTGAAGAAAAACCAATATGAAAATCTGGTACTAGCATTCGCTCAATTGTTATTTAGATTAGATTACAAATGTTACTACTAATGCATAGATTGCAATTGCTTCCGCAAAAGCCATTGATAGAAGCATTGGTACAAAGATTTTATCACCGGATTCAGGATTTCTACCCATGGCCTCCATTGCTTTGGTAGCAATCTTACCGATTGCAAGAGCTGGGAATATACCACCTAGTACGATGATACTGGCCTTGGCGATGATAGTTAATTCTTCTGTTGACATTGATTGAACCTTTCTTTTAATTATTAATTAATGATGCTCTACTTCTGTAGTAGTCAGGCTGAAGTATACCACGGTAAGCATGGCAAATACAACAGCCTGAATCATACCAACAAGTAGCTCCATAAACATGAAGGGTACTGGTGCTGCAAAAGAAACCAGTCCAGCAATAACAGTCAAAAGCACCTCACCCGCAAAAACATTACCAAATAATCTAAGTGACAAGGATAGTGTCTTCGCGAATTCAGCAAAAGTCTCTAATAAACCAACAACGAATTCAACAAATCCAACCATAATATTGACTCCACCCTTCTTGAATCCTCGATAGACATCACCAATCTTGATAAACTTATTAAGATGTTCGAATCCTCCACTGTGCTTGATGCCAAGATAGTGCGAGCTCACTACTGCGAACATCGCCATTGCTAGAGTCATATTCAGGTCAGTGTTAGCTGGCCTAAACAATGAAACTAAATGCTGACCATGTTCACCGGGCAGGTAACGTCCTACTGAATGAATACCCGGGAGGAGCCCCATCCAGTTGGACAGCAAGATAAAGAAAAACAAAGCAGCGATATAGGGTAAGAACTGGGCTGATTTTTTGGGGCTATGAGTAACCTTATCAATGTAATCTAGCATAATTGACAAGATAATCTCAACAAAATTTTGGAGCTTACCAGGAACACCTCGACTAGGCTTACGTAAGAACCAGCCAAGAATTAAAAAAAATATTACTAGTACCCAAGCATTGATCATAGTATTAGTGATCTTAACTGAACCAAAATCCCAGAGTACATCTGGAGCTAGAGGGGGTATTGCTCCAATCTGATTTAGCATTTTTGCTTCTCACCTTTACTCAACATACCTGATAAATACTATCATTATTCTAAATGATATTCAAGCAGTCGTAAAATACCACCCCAAATGCAACTAACAGCAAATCTCTGCTACTCTCATCCTAGCATGATCAGGGTCTTGATTGTAGTACTCAATCAACTAAGCAGTAGTCATCATACTGGGTAAACCCATATGTCAGCGTCTATTGATATAGTGATTAGTATACTGGTCTGCTTGTAACTGTAGGTCAATAAGGTTATTGGGAAACAGATCCCTCACTAGAGTCTATATACTCAAGCAATAATCGTTGTAAGGTAGTCGGGTCACTACAAAGCTCTATAATTTTATAAATGAGGAGTTCCTCTGTATTGGGCTTAATCTTTGTATTAATATCCCTCGAGGCTCGATTGACAAGGATCCTGGCTATGTACGGACCCCGATCCTCGGGATCTAAGCCTTCAAGGCCACGTATCTGATCAGATACGTTTTCTATGGGGATACTGGGGTCATTTGAGGCTCGATTGACAAGGATCCTGGCTATTCGCTTATCCCGCTCCCAAGAACTTAAGTCTTTAAGCCCACGGATCCGCTTAGACACCTCTTCTATGGTGATATTGGGGTTATTTGAGGCTCGATTGACAAGGATCTCGGCTATGTTACGATCCTGCTCCCAAGAACCTAAGTCTTTAAGCTTACGGATCCGCTCAGATACGTTTTCTATGCGGATACTGGGGTCGTT
>JAGOAT010000016.1 GCA_017983775.1 Candidatus Saccharibacteria bacterium
AGATAAGAATATGAATATACTTATTACAGGAATAAATGGTTTTGTGGGTAAACATCTTACTCGTGAATTATCAGATTTTGATCATAATATCTATGGAATTGGAACTGAAGATACCCCAAATCAACAAATTCAAAACTTAATCTCAGAGTATTGGTCGGCTGACCTATCAGACCAATTCCCAGCCCCCACCCAATCAATAGATGCAATTATTCATCTAGCGGGCTTGGCAGCAGTCAGCCCATCATTTGACAGGCCTCAGGACTATTTATCTACCAATTCTGCAATCTTTACTAATATTTGCGAAAACTACCTCGGCAAAACTACCCAACCAAGAATTGTTGTGATCAGTAGTGCCTCAATCTATGATCCTAATCAACCAATGCCAATCAATGAAACTTCTCCCTTAGTACTAACCTCCCCCTATGGAGTTAGTAAGATCTTGCTAGAAAATCAAGCTAGATACTACAATACTCGTCAAATGCACTGTATAATAGCACGCCCCTTTAATCATATTGGTTCAGGCCAAGGTCTAGGGTTCCTAATACCTGATCTAACTGAAAAATTGCTACAATCACGTGGCATTGCTAACCCTGAGATTAGTGTCGGAAATTTGTCTACCAGAAGAGACTATACGGATGTAAGAGATGTTGCCAGAGCTTACAGGCTAATAGCCACAGCAAAACATCTACCAAAAAATTTAATATATAATATCTGCTCCGGAGTCAGCTATAGTGGAGAAGAAATATTAGAATACATCGTAGAATATTTAGATATCAGTATGCCAAAATTAAAAGTAGATCCATCATTGATAAGACCTAATGATATTGCCGATATCCGAGGTGACAATACCCTCATCAAGACTGAGTACGATTGGCAACCAAAATACAGTATCAAACAAACTATCCAGGACTATCTAAGTAATAGATAATTTATCTATATCGCTATCTACCATTAATTTTACTAGGTCATCAAAACTAGTTTGTCTACTCCAACCAAGTTGCTTCTCTGCCTTACTAGGGTTGCCAAGTAATAGATCAACTTCCGCTGGACGATAGTACTCAGGATTGATTTTGATACGAATAATGCCTTTTTGATCCAATCCAACTTCACTCTCTCTTTCTCCTTGCCAGGTTATTGTCAGACCAGCTGCCTGGAATGCCAGCACACAAAAATCTCTCACAGAATGAGTTTCTCCAGTTGCTAAGACAAAATCTTCGGGATGATCTTGTTGCAGGATACGCCACATCCCCTCTACATAATCCCCTGCATAGCCCCAATCTCGCTTGGCATCGAGATTACCCAATTCAAGATATTCCTGTTTTCCTGCCCTAATTCTAGCGACTGCCAAGCTAATCTTTCTAGTCACAAATTCTGGACCTCGATTTTCTCCCTCATGATTAAAAAGAATACCATTTGTGGCATACATATTATAACTCTCACGATAATTTCTAGTGATCCAATAACCATACAATTTAGCAACTCCATAAGGACTACGGGGATGAAAAATAGCATTTTCATCATAGCCTAGTCCTGGACGATTATACTCCAGACCTCCAAACATCTCCGAGGTAGAAGCTTGATAGAATCTAGTCTTGTCCTGAAGACCAGCCAGTCTGATTGCTTCCAAGATATTGAGCACACCTTTTGCTGTGACATCAGCTGTCAATAAAGGATTATGAAATGAATAACCAACATGACTAATCGCAGCAAGATTATAAACCTCATCTGGCTGAACTGTTTCGACTGCTCTAACTAGTGCGCTTAGATCCAAAGAATCCGCAATGACAATATTGAGGAAGGGCATCGCCTTCTGGATATCTTGATATCTAGGATGGCTAGCTTCAAGCTGTCCCCTAAGCGTACCAAATACTTGATATCCCTTGGCATCCAGTAGTTTTGCTAGATGTCTACCATCCTGACCTGCTACCCCCGTGATCAATGCTTTTTTCACTAGACTTATCCTCCATTTTAATCTGACAAATATAACCCACCAAACCACATCTTAGTATTATAGCAACTGAATGGCAAGATTAGAAGTTTGAGTCAATCTCTATAGCTTTTTCCAATTGCCTTAGTAAGCCATTTGGCTCACTTATTCCTAATTTGACTATCTGATCTGCTCGTTCTTGACTACTAGCATTGCTATAAATCCTGAGCTGAGGAGCATTACCAGATGGTCTGATGTGAGCTTTATCCCCACTGTCAAATGATATCCTAACTCCATCGGTCAAATCAATAGCTTGACATTTGCCAAACCCATTCTCGCGACTAAAGACTTTCTCAATCACCCTTCTACTATCCTCGGAATTACTTGAAAGTAAATCTATGATTGCTTGACTACTGGCTACTGGAAAGTTATCGATCAGCCCTACCTGAGTAAAACTAGTTGTAAATCTTTTAAAGTACTGTGAAACAGACTTACCGCCATTGATACCTGCTACCAAGCTAATAATGATTGGCAATACTGCATCCCTCGTCAGCAAGGCCTTGAGTCGGCAATTATCCCCAGTAACATCTGACCCCAATATGAAACCGCCATTAACCTCCCACCCAGCCTTGACTCCCTGGTCTTGGCTATCTTCTAGGCTCTTAATTACATAAGGTGAACCGATCTTGGTAGATAAATAACTAATATTGTTCTTAATGCAGTACTCTACTAATGCACTATTTGAACTAATTGGAAAGACTGCCAATCTAGCTCCAAGCTCACTGGCAACCGCAAGACCTAGAATATCTCCCATGACAAAATTACCATCCTGATCAAAGACCAATGGTCGATCACTATCTCCATCGGTCGAAACTATCGCAAAGGCATCTGGATATTGATCTGCTATTTGATGGTAAAATTTCTGCTTATCGCTATCTATATTTTCTGAATCCACAGGTATAAACTTGTCTGAAAATCCTACCCTAATCACTTCAGCCCCTAGGCTAGTTAGAATTTCTGGAATCAACTCTCTACCGACTGCTGAATGTTGATAAAAAACAATTTGCTTACCCGCCAAAGCCTGACTATCAAAAAAGTCTAAGTACCGTCGCCTATAAGTATCCCGAGCCTCTTGATTGGGGTTTGGTAGTTTTGGTCTTGATTTGAGTCTTCCTAAATGATCAAAAATAGGAACTGCGCTATCATAAACTTCTGATCGCACCTCAGATACCACCTGCTTGATCTCCACCTCATCATCTTTCAAGACCTCACCATCTGGCTTATAGTACTTGATACCATTTCGATCATCAGGTATATGTGACCCTGTAACCATAATTGATGGTATGGCTTGAGTGATTGAATAGTAGGCTAAAGCTGGGGTTGGGATTAACCCGCAGTAATCGTATTCTAGATCCTGGTCAAGAATTGCTTGGATGATTGCCTCTAGGATTCTTGGAGTAGAATCCCTCAAATCACCAGCAATTGCCACAGTCCTGATGTCAGGATAATTTGACTTAAGATAATCTATAAACCCAACTGTATTGATATAACACTCCAAGTCTGTCATATCTGATACTAGTCCCCTCAAGCCAGATGTCCCGAAGTTTAGCTCATTTGGCTGATAAACCAACGAAGATTCCAAGTTCATAACTTCATTATAACCCAAGCCGTATTTAGATTGATATGCCAAAACAACTAGCTTAGACCTATTCTGCTTAATTCTTAACAAAATGGTTCTAACCTTTAAACTTATTACCAAACTAGATAAGGTGTTGACCTTTTTAGACAAAACTCGGTAATAGAACTTAATATTAAAATTAGCTACTAGATACCTAAATATTATTGGGATATTACTGTAGCGCCTCAATCTGATCCACAAAAATCTTTCTAGGCTAACTATCGGCCCATATATTTGGAAGTAAGATTGATGTAGCCTTTTAACAATCTTGAACAATTCTTCAGCATTATCAGCTGCATGAATGTTTCTGCCCTTAAACCCTTTGTGCTGACGATACAAAAGCAAGGGTTGGTTCAAGGAGCCAAATTTAGCTCCTTTCTCAGCACAGGACAAAAAAAACTCCCAGTCCTCGTAACCTTTCTCCATAACTTGTTTATAACCACCAACTTTTCTTAATACTTCAAGTTTGATTAGGGAGCTATTGTTAACATAGTTACCCATTACAAACCGCCTTTTTCGATATTTTTTAGCCTCCATTGTACCTGTTTTGGAACCAAAATATTGCATGCCGGTATAAACAATATCGTAATCCTTCTTTCTGGCCAATTGAATCGTTTCTTCTAAATATCTAGAATCCAGCTTGTCATCTGCATCCAAAAAGACTACATAATATGTATCCAGAATTGACAATGCGTAATTCTTGCTGTCTATTACTCCCAAATTCTTAGATTTTGTGATTATCTCTATCTGATGCTTATACTTTCTAGCTATATCCAAGCTTGAATCTGAAGAATGATCATCGACCAAGATTATTCGATCTGGTTTATAACTCTGATGGAGAACTGACCTGATTGCTTCATCAAGGTATTCTTGATAATTATAATTCAAGATTACTACTGCTACAGCTGGCAACAAATTATTCTCTACTGATCCTATATCAGATCGCATATTGGTCAATCTATACCTTTGAACTAGTGTTCTAGGTAAATGCAAACTATTCCAGATCCCAGCCCTAAGTCTTGCTTTGGCATCCAAATCCTTTTTATTGTGCAAGTAACCCAACAATCCATGGATGAATCTCTTATAATACTCCAGTAAAAATCCAGATATATATTTAGAATCATAGTTGCGCATCACTACAAGAAATCTATTGCGATGCATATAATAGACATGAGAATAACTTCCTTCTGTACTACTGGCTCCAATCTGATGCCATAATTTAGCCTTTGGCTGATAAGCAATTTTCCATCCCCTATTTCTAAGGCGCAAAAACAAATCAGTCTCTTCATAATACAAAAAGAATTCCTTGGCTAAATATCCTACATCTTCCAGGGCACTTTTTCTAATCATCACTCCTGCTCCAGAGATTGTATCAACATATCCTGGTTTATCCCCATAAAGTTGTGTATGGGCATAGCCAAATCTATCTAAAACTGCGTAGCTATAATATTTATCTTGACTCTTGTTATTATCCTTCCAAATATAAGCTCTACCACCAACAGCTGCTACCCCTGGATCTTGATCTAGATAATCCTTGAGCTGATCCAGCCAGCCTGGATCGATAAATGTATCGTTATTAAGTAACACAAAGTATTCAGATTGGATATACTGATAAGCCATCGCATGACCCCCTGCAAAACCATAATTTTTATCTAACCTAATTAAATTGACTGGAAAAGTTTCAAACTTAGTCAAATAGATCTCAAGTAATCGATAATCTTCAAATTTAGAATTATTATCAATTAAAATCACCCTAAAGCTACGGTTCTGGGATTTTTTTAAGGATTCCAAGCACTGTATGGTGAGATCTGACCTGTTCCAATTAAGTATTATGATGTCTATCATTTTCTTTTTATTTTGGTTAGACTTGCCCGTTGATTAGGGGTAAATCCTGGATCAAACCAGCTCATAAAATCCCTGACCTCAACTATGGAGTTTCTTTGAATATCAAATCGATCTTTTAAGATTGTATTAATATGAATTAACAAAAAAAACTTAGCCTTAATAATCGACAAAATATTTCCTTGCTTAATCGAAGATAGCAAAAGCATAAAACTGGTCAGCCACATTGCTGGCAGATACATTATCAGGTAAGTCAATGGTAGGTTCTTGAGAAAAATCATCCACAAATTTTTAAACATGTGATAACGCACAAGGGCAGTATTGCTTCCTCCACTCGTCTTACCAACACCGTGATAAACTACTGATTTTGGTTGATACCAAATGCTATAACCTTTTCTTCTAGCCCTCAGGCTAATATCACAATCTTCATAATAGATAAAAAACTTCTCATCAAATAATCCGATCTCATTAAAAATATCTGTTCTGTAGATGCTAGCTGCACCACTTGCCATTGGTATCTCACGTGCAACATTATATTGACCTCTATCTTGCTCATTTCTAGCCTTAGGGTAGGGTCCTCCTGCCAATGCATAGTACTCACCAATACTATCAATCAGATAATGCCCATCTTTCTTATCTTGTCTCAATACCTTGGGAGCCACTATCGCAATCTTGTCATCTTGATTGATTAGTTCTAACAAGTTCTCCAACCAATTAGGTCTGACTAGGGCGTCGTTGTTCAATATAGCAAGATACTGGTATTGATTTATTTGAGCATATTTTATTCCTCGATTTACCCCCCCAGCAAAGCCATGATTCTTACTTTGCTTTAATACAATTGTTGCTGGAAATTCTTTGAGGGCATTATCAATCGAGCCATCAATTGAAGCATTGTCTATGATTAGTACGTCGTGACTTATTGTTTGTTTTGACAAAGATTTAAGACAATCCAACAAAAACGACCCTCCATTGAAGTTCGGTATTATTACAATTGGTTTACTTGGTATCATTTTATTTTTTAAGCTCATCTTGATTTAATAATTCCCAACTAGGCTTCACTCTGATAGATCCCCAGCCCGGCTTCCCTTCTATTCTAATTAAGCTAAAATTATCAATATGATCATAGATCTTTCTGCCATCTCTACTGTGACAACTAACACTTATCTTGTATAGGCCTGGCATCAAATTATTGGCACCAAAATTGACCCTTAATGTACCCTTAGCTTTATTTAAATTGAATTGATTTGTTTGCTCACTTGAATTTGGTCCTAGTAAATAATTGCCATTATTATCAAATATCCCTATCCCAAAGATTGGATCCTCTATCTTGAGCTTGGTATTAAAGCTTATTTCAATTATTAAATCATCTTCGAGACTAATTGTTTGCCCGTCTTTGGAATTGATAAGCTTCAAGCTTGTGAAGTAAAAATATTCACCGCCTAAATGTTTAATGCCTTTTATATTCTTTCTTTCGAGTAATGAACCAAAATTAAGCGCCTGATAACTCAAAGATATTTCCCTAGGACTACCAGTCCTGCTAATCTTGCCCTGATCTATCAAGATCGCTCGATCACAAAATTGCTCAACAATATTCATATCATGAGTAACCAATATGATAGTCGTATCCGTCTGTCTGACACTTTGAAAATAATCCAAACATTTCTGTTGGAAGCTACTATCTCCGACTGCCAGAACCTCATCAATTAGTAAGATATCTGCATCTGCCCTAATTGCAATCGAAAATGCCAAACGAACCTGCATCCCTGATGAATAATTTTTAAGCTTCTGCTCCATGAAATCCTCTAGTTCCGCAAACTCAACTATTCTGTCATAGAGCTGATCAATAGCTTTCTTACTTAGCCCCATGAGGGTAGCATTTAGATAAACATTTTCCCTACCTGTCAATTCCAAATTAAAACCAACCCCTAGCTCAATAAAAGGTATCAACCTGCCAGATACTCTGATCTTGCCATAACTGGGCTGATAAATTCCTGCAATTAGCTTGAGCAAAGTTGACTTACCACTACCATTCTTGCCGACTATCCCGACAAATTCTCCCTTCTTGATATCAAAATCTACATCTTCTAGAGCAACAAATTCTCGAAGATTCAGCTTACCAAGTGTCAATGCTCTATTTCTCAGAGAGTTGGGCTTGTCAACTGGCAACTTAAACTTTTTGGTTAGGTTTTTGACTTCAATTTCTCCTGCAACTCTTGTCATATATTCTCCGCAAATTTCTTAGATTCTCTAGTAAAAATCGTCCAAGCAAAACCAACTAGTACTATCATGATAAAACCAATCAAAACTAAGTAGCTCCAGCCACCAATTTCATAGCTAGTAGTTACTTGATCTGTAATAATTAATTCACGGATCCCCTGGACAAAGAATGCCAGTGGGTTCACCAAAATCAGCTTGCGAAAATTCTCTGGGATAATACTGACCGGATAAATAAAGGGTGTTAGATAAAATATTGCCTGCAATCCAACCTCCCAAAGATGTCCCACGTCTCGATAATATACAAAAGCAGTAGCTAGTATAAAAGCTACTGAAACAGTCAGAATAATAAGTCCAAATAAATAGAATACTACCAGTAATACTGACAGTCCAGCAAAATATGCCCCTCCGGTCAGTAGCAAGAACAACCCCAAGACACCCAGATTGATCATTAGATTGATCAATGCGGAGACAATTGTAGATATCACGATAATTGACTTATTGATATTTAACTTTCTAATCAATCCAGAACGAGCAACAATTGATTGCATCCCCATTACCGTAGCCTCACTAAAAAAGTTCCAAAGCATAATGCCCGAAAGTAGGTAGGTAGTATAATGTTCCATCGTTTCTCCAAACCTTAAGAACTTAGTAAATACCAGATAATATATCGTAAATAATATCAATGGACGCATTAGCGACCAAAGATATCCCAAGCTTGAACCTTGATATCTCAGCTTGAAATCTGTGATCACCAATTCTCTTAGAATTGCTAAATCTTGTTGGACAAAGGCCATAAGTCTATTATATCGCATCTAGTTTAGCTTGATTTATCAATCTATAACCACCCAAAACAAAACCTGTTCGCTTGGGAGTGATAGATTATGGATCTAGAATTGTTGTTATTGTGATAAATCATATATGTAGATATGATGAGAAGTAATAGTGATAGTTATGTACTGTAAGATACAGTCAAGGGTAAGGTTTTGTTTTATGGGGACTATTAACCCCTTGCAGAAATCTAAAAACTTGATACAATAATGCTTAAGGTCTAAAAAATAAGTATATAGGAGAATAACAAATGACTCTACTCACTAAAGTTAACTACTCACTAGCGACTGTTTCTAGCATTGTTGGTGTTAGGTTTGCTCAAGTTACGCAAGCTGCAGAAATCAATTCAGATACACCAGATTGTGGCAATGATGCTGGCAACCCCATATTGCAAGGTGCATGTAAAGCCAAAGATGATTCCCAGCAATCAGATTTGACTGTCAATATCACCAATATTACCAACTTCTTACTTTATGCAATCGGTGTAGTGTCAGTAATCATGCTGATCATTGGTGGTTTTCGCTATGTCCTCAGTCAAGGTGACCAAAAAGCTGCGGAATCTGCTAGAAACACCATCCTGTATGCAATTATTGGGATTGTGATCGCCATACTGGCCTTTGCAATCGTCCGCTTCGTAGTCGGTCAGTTTTCTGTAGAGAATTAGAAGTCTAATGTCTATCATTAATTCAAGATTATTTTTTAATGTTGGTATATATCAATCATGATAGTAGACTATATATATAGTTTGGGATTCTCGATATGGAAAGCTTTTGCAGCTTGCGGGAATTTTGCTAGCATTAAAGATGGAGCTGACTGCGTTGCAAATAATACAGAGCTTAGCAAGAATACTGAACTTAGTAGTGTCTTTAGCAAGGTAACCAATATCCTGCTTGTGATTATTGGGATTGCTTCAGTGATCGTCATTATCATTGCTGGACTCAGAATGGTGGTCTCTCAAGGAGATCCTAAGTCCTTTGAGTCAGCTAGAAACACCATCCTGTATGCAATCGTTGGGATTGTGATAGCCTTGCTAGCCTATGCAATTATCAGTTTTGTTCTAAATAGCATTACTGGAACCACTTAAGTCTAGATCTTGATAGCGCTAAGACTAGATTAATTTCCTAGATAAAAGATTTGCAGCTAAACTATTTGGATTCTCTTTCGCGTCACCTTTTTGTGTGTTTCGACTGATGACATCTCTTGATCATTCTCAGTTTTGCCAACATTAAAAGTAGCGTATTGGAATCTTGATTGTTGTTTTTGTTAGTTTTCTAGGGTACCTATAGACCAGTAGGAACCTTACTACTTGGTATCTGTAGATTTCTTGACTGGTGCTTTCTTAGCAGGAGTTTTCTTGGACTGAGATATTTTCGTACTCTTTTTGACAGCCTTCTTGGTAGCAGGTTTTGTTGAAGCCTCAGTCTTGGGTTTAACAGTAGACTTAGTAGCCTGATCAGTTACTAGATTGCTGGACTTCCTGACGGTATTTGCAGCCTTGGTTAGACTAGATTTCTTGCGAGCTACAGTATTGCGATGCAATACGCCCTTCTTGACTGCTCGATCTAGACTAGATACAACCTTTTTAAACTGTTCTTGATCATAATTTCCTGCCTTGACTTCTATTAAGAAGTTCTTGGTCAATGTTCTGAATTCAGTTTTGACCAACCGGTTATTGGCTCGTCGTCTAATTTCTTGTTTGGATCGCTTGATTGCTGACTTTATAATTGGCATAATGGTTATATTACCTTATTATCTAATAAAAGTAAAGCTTTACTATCAAGTATTCCTCAAGTATAATAAAATCATAAACAAAATCTCATACAATTAATGTCAAATAACCGCGCAAAGGAGGAGAGTGGCTAGAAAAAGTACAATAGTTCAAGACGATGATGATTTGGTAGTAGATGATTCATTTTTGGATATGGATGAAAGTGATGACCAAAACTGGATAGATGGAGATGATGACGTAGAAGGACAACTCAATGTAGATGTTTACCAAACCAAGACTCATGTAGTAATCATGGCTCCGATTGCCGGAATTAGTCCCGACAAATTAGATATTGCAATCAGTGATGATGTGGTGACCATCCGAGGAAGTAGAGAGGAAGGCGCACAAACAAAAGGTAGAGACTACTATATCCAGGAGTGCTTCTGGGGATCTTTCTCGAGATCTGTGATTTTACCCACTCCAGCAATAGCTGACAAGGCAGAGGCTAAGATGGAAAATGGTGTAGTGACAATCAAGATTCCTAAAGTAGCCCAGGAAAAAGTCCGCAAGATCAAGGTCGTTGCCGCCTAGTATTCTCTAGCCGGTACTACACGCCACAATCCACTATCCTACGATTCTACGAAAGACTTTTTTGTTATATTCCAGAAGATTATCACAGGTCTTGTTTTATTGTATTCTTAAACCTTCACAAGGCTTATGTCTTCTACATCCTATCAGGTACTTCAATCCCTAATAATTCTAATCCCCGAGTAATCACTCTAGCTGTCAGATCAAACAAGCTAACCTTGGCTTGTTTGAGTTCCTGATTAGGCTCAGATAAAACTTTTGAATACTCATAGAGTCTATTGGATTCTTTTGCTAATTGATAGAGGTATTCTGCAACCCGGTGTGGAAAAAGCTCTCTAGCACTCTCGGCCAATACTTGATCAAACCTTAATAATTCTATGATTAGTTGCTTGGCAGAAGCATCAAGCCCAGTCAGATTCTGAAAATCTGGCTTGATCTGAGACTTCTTAACCAAGGATCGCAACCTGACTACAGTGTACTGGATATAAACTGATGAATAACCATTCAATGAAAACATCTTGTCAAAATCATATAGGATACTAGTCTTACGATGTTGGGCTAAATCTGCAAATTTGATCGCACCAAGCGCAATCTTTTGATAATCTTGACTTGTCAGCTGATTACTGGCAAACTGAGTCTTGGTATATTCGAGGACTTGATTTATTAAATCCTCAAGTAGTATTACACCCTTACGAGATGAGATCTTCGAACGCTTACCATCTACCATTTCATCAATATTACCAAATTCAGCATGCACTAAATCAGCTTGATCAAGACCCAATTTGCTTGCTAAGGCAAATACCTGACGAAAATGAAAGCTTTGCTCCACAGAAACTACATATATTATCCTATCTGGATGCCAACGATCAACTCGATACTTGATAGTAGCAATATCACTTGTAGCATAAAGATTAGTCCCATCTGACTTTCTGATCATTATTGGTGTCTCTATTCCTTGATCATTGAGATCGACAATAATTGCTCCCGATTCACCCTTCTTAGCAACACCTGACTCAAGCATCTCGTCCACCATTTGACTAGCCATTTCTTGATAAAAGGCCTCTCCTATTGTCTGATCTGCCTTGACATTCAGTATACCCAACATTCGGTTCATATCATTAATCGACAAATCATAAAACCAATTATAGAGCTCTATAGTTTCTGGATCCTTGTTGGCTAGTTTGATTAGTTCCCGCTTAGCTTGGTCTATCAAATTAGGCTCCTGACTGAGTGCTTGACGAAACTTGATATAGAGATCATTGAGTTCATAGACTCCACGCTCCTCAACTGCCTGCTTGTTTCCCCAATGTTTATAAGCATAGACCCACATCCCGAAAGGAGTTCCCCAATCTCCAAGATGGTTGTCACCAACTACACTATAGCCAGCATTCCGAAGAATCTGAATAATTGCCCAACCCTGAACTGTAGGTCGAATATGTCCTACCGAAAATGGCTTGGCAATATTAAGCCCAATAAAATCAACTACAGCCAGCTGGTTATTGGCAGGGAGCTGTCCATAATCTAGATTTGCAGATTTTGCCTGCTCTAATTTATCAATCAATAGTCCAATTTGAAACTTAATGCTAAGTTTAATATTAAGGTAGGATCCAACAAATTCATAATCCAGATCACTGAGATATTTTTTTAATACGCTTTCAAGTTTATCTCGTAAATCTTGAATCTTGATCTGATACTTAGATAATAGTGGGGCTAAAATCAAGACCAAATCAGCATCAAACTTTGATTGATCAGTTTTCCAAGCCAAATCCTCGGGGCGAATATCTAAAGTCCGAGCAATCTCTTGAGTTAATTTATTAATCGTCATAAATCATCATAAAATGGTGTGGACGATGGGTCTCGAACCCACGACCTACGGGACCACAACCCGGCGCTCTACCAACTGAGCTACGTCCACCATAGACTAATGGTACCCGTGGAGAGAGTCGAACTCCCGACCAATGGTTTAGAAAACCACTGCTCTATCCGCTGAGCTACACGGGCTACAAATAAAATAGCTTTTTGCCTATAGAACATTTTAACACAGCTCAAGCAAACTCGAAATAAAACCTATAGATAAATCAAAAAAACTAATTAACTGGTGGACAAGTAGTAGTACCTGCATAACAACCCCTCGTATTTGCAGATGTTTCAAGATATAAGTTTGCAGTAAAAGCCCTAGCCCCACTACTAGCTCCTTTTTCCAAAATCCGTGCTTGTCTGATATCAAGTTTGATTTGAATAGAAGCAATATTCAATTTGCCTCGCTTTTCAACACCCCGAACTTGACCAAAATGCAAGCCATAAACCCGATTCTTCTGGCTAGTAATGACCTGTGGAGTCCTGACTCCACCAGTTACACTCAAGTTGCAATGAGTAACATTGGTGTATTTGACCAAAACTGTTGTCGGAGTGTCTGCAATCAAATCATTACTACTAGCTAGCTCTGTACGATAAACAATATCCTGCCCTTCCCTGTCACCCTTAAGACACAGTAGATCACTATCTTCATTGATTAAATCTTCAGGATCATTTAGATAGGTAGCTCGATTCTCTTCAAGCCCTGCCATACAGTTTTCGACTGGATTATCAATACTGATATAATCCTCTCCAGCTCGACAAATCCTAACTCCTCTAGCACTATTAATATCATCACGAATCTCATTGATGACCTCATCGGTATCTTGTTGCAAAGCTCTCATTGTCGAAGCCTGACGAAATAGGTTGGTAATATTCATAAACCCAGCTAAGCTAATAGCTAATAGGAATGAAAAAATTGATGAAGCGATTAATAACTCGACCAAGGTAAACCCTGATTTAGAACCCTTATGTTTCAGGCTAATCATCGCTTACTATACTCCTTGGTGATCACTGTATACTGATTGTCACCATTCGGATCTATCCACTCTGCCTGAATTGAGATTAACATTGACTCCGTAGTCTGAAAAGCACTTGGATAATCTTTCTTCTGAAAATAAATCCTATACGGATCAACACTAGTATATTCTCCACTCCTAATCGTTAGATTATCACTTGTATCTGATTTTTCAACAAAACATTTTTGTCCACAGCCATCAACTTTATCTCCGATAAAAAATGGGTAATCCTGAGGATTCTTGCCAACTGGAACATCATTATTATCCCAAGGCAAACTTCTGACTAAAAAGTCCAAATACTCAGCTTGCTCTTCCACTAACAAATCCACCTGAATTCTTTCCCTAGATGCCCTAGTTTGGCGAACTGATCTACTAACACTCACGATTGCAATCGCCAGAATAGAGCCAAGTATTACCAGGGCAATTAAAACTTCTAGAATTGTATCGCCTCTTCTTAATCGTTTTCTCATCAGTTTATCTCAAGCTCAAAGCTATTATTGCTAGGCGTAAAGCTGATCTTTCCCCAGATCTTAACTTGATCATTTCCAGCACTGAGTCGTACATCTTGCTGCGCTGAGTAATCCAAATCTTTAAAATACAGAGAAAAATCTGACCTATCGCCTAATTGACCGTTAGCACTGTTTGATCCATAGTTTGTTATGTCCAGATAATCTTGATCATTTTTATCCTCCCACCACCAGATCTCATTTGGCTGAGCCTGAAAAACAATCCTAATCTTAGTCGGATCTTGTGCTGGATTACCACTATCATCTGGATCTGGATTTGGTAAGAATGGGATAATACCTTTGGGTAAATTGACTCTTTCTGGTTGATAGCTACAGAGTTGCTCATAGTATTGATTGAATCCCTCGGCAGTATTGGCTACCAACCGCAATACTGAACTATCAAGGTAATACTCCCCTCTGGAATCTTGTTCAATCGTAATACTCCGACCAAAGATCTGATCCTGTCCAAGTGAAAGATTGTCTCCCAGATTTATTCCACTACAGCTAGTCTGATTTTCAGTCTCTCCCCCTAGCCAAACGCCAGCCCGAACCTCATTTTTGATACCGGTAAAAATCGAGTCTGTACTACGAATTGCATTGTCGAAAGACACCCTGTCTCTTTGGGGACCAAAGTTGGCATAAACAGAAGCTGCCACCCCCATCGAGATTGCTAAGACAATCATTACTTCGACCAAGCTCATCCCTGAGCTTAGCTGAAAATGATGGCCTAATTTATTTTTAGACCTAGCCAATGGTAGCCGCCTACTTATTAGTTTGAACGTAGTTACCGCTCTCTAGGCAAACTTCAATAGCAAAACTTCTACGGGTCATCCGATTGTAATAAACTTCCTGATAGCCATTCTCTGTCAAATTTCCACCCCCACCACATAATCCACTAGGGCTTTCCTGTGACTCTAAGCTACTATTTTCTACCAAAACATAATGCTCACCAGCTACAGGGTCTCTAAAGCTCTTATCATTATTCTCGATATAATTAGCAGTAAAAGTACTTAAGTCGCCTGGGTCAGGATAATCCCCGTCGTTATTACCAGCATACTGCTCAAGCTGAGAGACTAAGTACCCGAGATCTGTCCGTCTCTGACTGTCTCTCTGAGACCTCTGTGCCCCACCTACTGAATTAAACACTACTACCATGATCAAGGCTGCAATGGCCAAGACAATAATTACTTCTATCAGGGTAAAACCTTTTTTTGCCGTCTGCATTATTACTCCTTAGTTTTGTTTTGTTAACTGTTAGCTATACCCCTTATGATTTATAGTTTATCTTTAGAATCATTTTAAGTCAATAGTCTTCTATACTCCCGAATCAAATCCTTGACCTACTAAACTATAAATCGGATACAAGATTGCTCCAATAATACCCATCACAATCACCCCCATGATTACCATCATTGCAGGTTCAATCAGAGTCGAAATATTCTTGACAGTCTGGTTGACCTCTTCTTCATAGAAATTAGCTACTTTTTCAAGCATTTCGCCAAGAGTTCCTGACTCTTCACCAATTCTAGTCATCTGGCTGACCAAGGGCAAAAAGTGTTCTTGCTCTTTGAGGGTTTGGCTCATTGGCACACCACCTCGAACCTTGACAATCACCTCATCAAGCTCATCAACCAGAAGTTTATTAGTCAGGGCTTGTTTGGTAATTGCTAGAGCATCCAGTATCTGAACCCCACTCTTGATGAGTGAGCTCAAAGTTCGACAAAAAGTTGCCATGTACATCTTGTATACTAGATCTTTGAATACTGGCATTCGAACCTTAAGCTGATCTACTATACCGTGACCGAGTGGAGATTTGATAAATGCTCTAATCCCCAGAATAATACCTGCAAAAATTAGTATTGCAAAAAACCACGAATCAGTCATAAATACTCCTAGATTCTGAAGTGCCTGAGTCAAGGCTGGTAATTCTGCCCCGAGATCATCATAGAGAGTTGCCACTTGGGGAAGAACAGCTGTTAGCATAAAGACCAAAACTCCACCAATCACCACCAAAACAACCATCGGATAAACCATCGCACCCTTGACCTTGGAATTAATTTGTTCTTGATTTTCTAGTTGTTTGGCTAGTCTATCAAGTGATTGATCAAGGGTACCAGAAGCCTCACCAGCGCTAAGCATACTGATAAAGATATTATCAAACACTTTCGGGTATTGAGCAAAAGCTTCAGCAATACTACTACCCCCCTGGATCATTGCCTCAATCTTCTCAATGATGTCTCTAAATCCTTGATTACTTAGCTGTTCGGCAGCAGTTGAGATCGCTGTAGTGATTGGTAATCCTGCATTGATTAGAGTGGCTAATTGTCTGGTGAATAGAACCTTCTCTTTGGCCTTAACCTTTGTTCCTCTATTTAGACTAAATCCAGAACCAGTAGATTTCAACTTGATACTGATCGGATAAAGATTCCTCTCATTAAGTAGTCTTGCTGCTGCTGTTTGATTTTCTGCCGAAATATCCCCCTTGACTTGCTGTCCGGTTGCTAAATCTTTTGCTGTATAATTGAACTCTTGCATATTATGACCTCATTAATCTTTCTAATTCACTTGGGTTTATACTATAATCTTTTGCTTGATTTGCTGTAATCTTACCAGCCCTAACCAAATCTACCAATGATCGATTCATTGACTGCATACCCATAGCTGCACTAGTAGAGATCGCTGAATCAATCTGATAGGTCTTAGATTCTCGAATCAGATTACTAATCGCTGAAGTAGCGAGCAAAACTTCAGTAGCAAGGCTTCTCTTGCCTTCATTGTTCGGAACCAATCTCTGGGAAACAATTCCAGCTAGAATCATTGATAGCTGAGTCCGAATCTGACCCTGTTGATCAGCAGGAAAAACATCAATCACCCGATCGATTGTTTGGGCAGCAGAATTAGTATGCAAGGTTGCAAATACTAAGTGACCAGTCTCAGCAATAGTCATAGCAGCTGCAATTGTTTCAAGATCTCGCATTTCTCCAATAAGCACAACGTCTATATCTTCTCGCAAGCAAGACTTCAATGCTTTAGCAAAAGACTTTGTATCAAAATTGACCTCTCGCTGAGCAATAATTGAGCGTTTATTCTGATGAACAAACTCTACCGGATCTTCAATTGTAATTATTCTTGTAGTCCGATTGGTATTGATGTGGTCGATCAGGGCAGCCATAGTAGTTGACTTACCAGAACCAGTAGGTCCAGTAAACAGTACCAACCCTTGCGTCATGTTAGCAAATTGCTGGACTGATCTCGGCAAACCAAGATCTGCCAATACTGGTATTTTAGTCGGAATTAGACGAAATGCAGCTGCTAGATTACTTCGTTCATAAAAAGCATTGACCCGAAATCTCGCTATATCCCCATAACTAATTGAGTAATCCAATTCACGTTCTTTGGCCAAGATCCCTTGTTGCTCCTCAGTCAAGGTTGAATATATCAAGCTAGTAATAGCTGACTGACTAAGAGCTTCAGTATTGACAATTGGTGCCAAATGCCCGTGTCTACGAATAATTGGTGGCAAAGAGATTTGTAGGTGCAAATCGCTAGCCTGGACTCGCACTACTTCACCCAATAAAAAATTGATATCAAAATTCTGAGGCGACACGCTCTACCTCCTCAATTGTTGTCATCCCAACCAAAGCCTTCAAATACCCATCTTGTTGCATCGTAATCATACCTTCACTGATTGTCTGGTCTTGAACTTCTGCTGTTGTAGCTCTTTTAAGCAACATTTCTTCAAGAGTCTGACTCATGCTATAAACCTCGCAGATACCTAATCTGCCCTTATAACCATTACTACAATTATTACAACCTTGCCCCTTATATACTTGGTAACCATTACTAAAAAGTGGCAATCCCTGATAGCCAGTCCATTGAGTAACCCTCTCCAAGTCCTGATCGGTTCGAGCAAGAATAGTAGCTAGTGTCTTATTAATGATCTCAACTGCCGCTGGGTCTGCTTGATACCCAACCTTGCACTTCTCACAAATCTTCCTAACTAGTCTCTGACCAATCACGGTATTAACAGTGGAAGCAATCAAAAATGGCTCTATCTCCATATCAAGAAACCTGGGCAATACTCCGGCTGCCGAGTTGGTGTGCAGCGTGGATAATACTAAGTGTCCAGTCAAAGCTGATTGAACAGCCAAATCTGCAGTCTCTCGGTCACGAATTTCTCCAACCATGATAATATTTGGGTCTTGCCTCAAGATTGAACGCAATCCGGAAGCAAAAGTTAATCCAACTGCTGGATTAATCTGAGTCTGGTTAATCCCATCCATCTTGTACTCTACTGGGTCTTCCAAGGTAACAATATTGACAGTCTCATCCTTGACCTGATTGAGCACAGCATAGAGGGTAGTAGACTTACCAGAACCAGTTGGTCCGGTTGAAAGTACCATTCCATGAGGTTGTCTGATTCCTTCATAAATCCTTTCTAGCGCCATTCCCCGAAACCCTAATTGACTGAGCTCAATTGAAAGACTCCCTTTGTCCAAGATCCGGATTACTACTTGTTCACCATAAGTAATTGGCGCAATTGCAATACGCAAATCCACATCACGATCCACGACACTGATTTGAGCCTGACCATCCTGTGGGACTCGGTGTTCATCGATCTTGAGCTTGGACATGATCTTGATTCTTGATATTAGTGCTGGTTCAACATTTTTGGGCAGAGTCATCACCTCTTTGAGCAATCCATCTATCCTGAATCTGATCTTGAGATTGTGTTCTCTTGGCTCAATGTGAATATCTGAAGCTTTTTGCTCAATGGCACTTTCCAAGATACCATTGAGTGCACGAGTGATTGGTGCATCTTGGACAATGTCTGTTCCCTCCAGTTGAGAGAGGGTCTCTTGGTCAATTGGATCACCTTCTTTTTTCTCTGAACTATCTCCTCCGAAGGCTCTTGTTACCTCTTGATCAATATTATCGCTCATCTTATTGATTACATAATCAATACTC
>JAGOAT010000017.1 GCA_017983775.1 Candidatus Saccharibacteria bacterium
ATGAAGGAGAATAACTGTTTTGGACTAAAGGATACGGCTTGAGCTAGGAAGGTTACTTAGGAGTAAGTCCTTAGCTTGGGGAGACTAACCAGACTGCTAACTAACAGAAGACCTTACTGAAGGGGTGGATCCCCCGTATTGTCCTTCGGGCAATCGGAGGATGACAATACGGGGGAGGGTTTCGGAGGATGATCCCCGCCCCGTCATATTCCAAAATCCCGCAGGGATTTATGGGATATCCAGTATTTTGCATCAAAAGACTATCCAGATGTCAGTAGAAGTGGATCCCCCGTATTGTCCTGCGGACAGTCGGAGGATGACAATACGAGGGAGGGTTTCGGAGGATGACACAAGAGGATCCTAAGGACAATCGGAGAATGATGAGACAAAGAGGTCAGGGTTTCGGAGAATGATGAAGTAGGTCTAGGGTTTGAAGGGTGAATCCCTAAGACTGAGTATTAGCCCCAAGCTTCTTTCTTAGCAATATTACAGCTCCAGTAATAAAAAGGCCATATATAATAGCAAGTATTAGGGATTTACCTGTAGGAACCAGTTTACTAATTGGGGTTGATACGGGCTTATTGATATTAGTAGCTAAGGTAACCTTCAGTTCTGGCAAATCAGGTGTAGAGATGGTCTGGTCGGGTTGATTAGGTACTGAGATCAAGGCACTATTACCAATACTTTCTCCATTGCTAGCATTACCCTTGATACTTACTTCGAAGCTTATTATGCAATTAAGACCCAGGACAACCTGTATATCTGATAGATCAAGGTAATCTGAGCTTGAGCTATCTATCGGATTACCACAATTTTCATAGCTTAAATTACTAATATTTTCAGTGGCTTCAGGTATGGTGTCTGTTATTCGAACTCCGTTAGCAGTAGCTTCGCCAGTATTGATCAAAGTAATAGTATAACGCAAATTATCACCGGGACTGATTAGTCCTGCATTGAGATCTTCGACACTTTTGGTACTAGTAGCCAAATTGGGTCCTTGAATATCTACTAGTAGCTTATCTGCTCCAACGGGTGTAGGGTCATTGCCTTCTTCGTTTGCTTGTCCAATATCTACTGAATTAGTGATGACCTGTCCTCCAGTAGCATTTGGATCAACGGTAATACTGTAGGTAATTTGGCATGGAGAATTAGTTTCGATTGTAAGGTTTGCTACTTGGACAAGGTTGGATCTCGGGCTAACCGCATAATCGGGTCCACAGTTTGTCAGGTTACTAATAGTAGCTGTGTAGGGTAGGGTAATGGCCGGATCAGCTGGATCGGGATAGGTGTTAGTCTGGATAGCCCCTCCAGGAGTATCTGTTAGATCTACACCGGTTGCAGTAATTTCTCCAGCATTAACAATACTCACGGTGTATTCTACTGTTTGACCAGGCAAGACAATACCGTCGATAGCATTACTAGTTTTTGTTACAGTTAGACTTGGATAAAGTTTGACTACCATTGGTTCTGAACTAGCTTCTCCGCCAGTACCTCCTTCAATGGCGGGGCTAATGGTAGCAGTATTGATTATAGTATCATCATTATTTGCAGTAGTTTTGACATTGACGTCAAAGCCAATGATACAGCTCATATTAGTTGCAACAGAGATATTGGTTAGATTAATTTGGCTTGAGGTTGAAAGATTGATCGGTATTCCACAGTTGATCAAGGTAACATTTGTGATATTTTCAGTAAAGTTACTAATATCATCCACGACCTTGATGAGTGAAGCATTGATAGAACCAGTATTCTTGATCTCAATTTGGTAGTTCAAGGTGTCTCCAGGCTTGAGGTCACCACCATTGATGTCGGTCACCTTTTTGGTACTTGAAGAGAGGTTTGGTACTCCTGGGTTAGTAACCCCGTAGATTGCCACAGATGGACTATTGTCTGAAGTATCAAGGGTCTGGTCTATTTGAGTAGTCCCGACATAGGCAACAGCTCGGTTGGTATAGGTGCCAGGAATATTTGGAAAGCTAACATCAAAGCTTAGGGACTTGGATTGACCAGCAGGTATGGCAAATGGTCCACTCCAGATTCGATCAGAACCATTGACCAAAGGGTCAGCAGTATTGGTATTATCCCAGATACTTGAGCCACTGATATAGCTTGGTGTAGCTGGAGAGGTGGGAAGTATATCTTTGATTGAGTCTACAATCACCTCAGTAGAGCTAGTATTGGCTAAGGTCAGTGTGTAGGTGACAGTACCACCAGAATTGGAGCTACTGGGGTAGGCTGATTTGGTCAGTAATATTTTATTGCTTGCAGGAGGTACCGGAGGGATAATTGGGAAGTAGTCATCATCTATTGCAGTATGTTTTGTCTGTTGTCCACTAGCTATATAGGCAATCGGTCCGATTGGCGTATTACTACTAGTGGTACCACTAGTGGAGAATGTATAGGTAGCAGTATAATAGGTATGACCAGGGTTGGCAGCTTGGTAAGTCAAGGCATCATCTATAGTGATATTATTGGCACCAGTCATCACGATTTGAACATCCTTGAGGGTGAACTCATCTGGTAGCCAAGAAGCAAGAGCAGCAGGAGTGAATGATAAGGTGTCGCTTGCCCCGATGATTCCTGTTTGCCCTTTGACAACGATTGAGAAATCTCCACCTAGAGTAGGTGGAGTGACACTGACGGAAGTAACCTTATTGGCGTTGGCCTGGATAGTATCGGCTGCTCCGTCAAAGATATTGTCAACAGCGCTACAACGCGTATTGGCAAGGGCACCGACATAAGGGTAGCCATCTATTAGGTCTAGGGTAATGTAAGTGTAGCTAGTCGGAACAGCTTGCATATAGAGGTAAACGAATTTTGTCTCACCAGCAGACATCGGACCTATGTGGTAATAACCATCTTCGGTACTAGCGATATCTAGATTTGGATTATCAGTATTGTTATAACGAATCCAAACATCATTATAAGATGTTGAACTATCTGTTGTGACACTATAAGCCACATAGCCATTTTGGAGTAAAGGACTTGTGTCTTCATCGATGTAGAACATATCTGAGGAAATTCTATTGAAAGTAATCTGACCACCAGTAGTCATATCATAGCAATTGGTAGCAAAGTTAAGGGCATTAGCTGGATTGGGCTTGAGGACAATTCCTATTAAGCTGACAATTAACACAATAGAAAACATACTTATAAGGGTTTTGATTTTTGATTTTTTAATCATTCTTTCTCACTTTTATTAATTTTTTATGCTTATACTTCGTATGATACAAGATTTCCGAGCCTATCGCTAGTGTATTTGTGCTAAAATCTAGTTAATGCAGGCAAAAAAGATCATTGGTGTCGTGGGACAAACTGGATCAGGTAAAACAGCTCTTAGTTACCAGATAGCAGATTATTTGATTAGTAGGGGGCAAGAACCAATCATTATTCTGGCAGATTCTCGGACATTGTATAAAGACCTGAATATTGCCAGTGCCAAGCCAGATCAGACTTGGCTGAATCAGTACCAACACCGAATGGTTGATATCTTGGATGTTAATCAAGGTTATACAGTCTATCAATATCAGCAAGCCGTTAAGGATATCTTAGGTCAACTTGGTCAAAAACAAATACCAGTATTAGTTGGGGGTAGTGGGCTATATTTTGACTCGGTAATTTATGATTATCAATTTTCTGATCAAGAAGGCGATCAAGATAGAAAAGAATTAAAATATCAAGTAGAGATTTTTGGATTATGCTATCCAAAGCCCGAGTTAAAGTCAAGAATTATCAAGCGACTAGATCAGATGCTAGAAGCTGGATTGCTTAAGGAGATAGAAGGTGTGATTAGAAAACACGGTGCAGATTGTATAGCATTAAGATCAATTGTTGCCAACAGGATTAGGGATTATTTGCTAGGATTGAATAATATTACTGAAACAAGGAGGTTGATTGTAGCTGATAATTTAAGTCTTGCTAAGCGCCAAATGACCTGGTTTAAGCGGACTCCAGAGATTGATTGGAATCTTGATGACCAACAAATATCTGAGCGTCTTGGAGATCTTATCAATGTATAGACTCAAGATAATTATTATTGTCTGGACCGTTAAGCTAGTAGCTAAGCTCTCTCGCCTATTTGGATATCAAGCTAGTACATTACCTGGATTAATTGGTTATAAGCTAGATCATCAATTATTAGCTGACATTTTAGTTGGTTATCAAGGTCAGATTATCTTGGTATCTGGTACTAATGGTAAGACTACCACTACCAAGCTAATTGCTGACTTCTTGATCTCGCAAGGCAAGAGTATCATCACCAATGACACTGGCTCCAACCTGGAGAGAGGAATATTAACCAGTTTAATCTTAGGATCAGATTGGCAAGCAAACCTTAAGCAAGATTATTTAGTGATTGAGATCGATGAAGCGGAGTTAGCTAGGATAGTTATCACATTAGACCCAGATTATTTAGTATTAATCAATTTGAGTCGGGATCAACTGGATCGTTATGGAGAGATCGATATATTGGCAGGCAAGATTGGAGATGCTATTCGGGGTCTAAAATCTCAATTAATTATCAATGCCGATGATCCCTTATTCTTTAATTTGAATACAGAGTCGGATAGGATTAATTATGGCTTTGGTTTTCCGGATAAAGAGATTGTTTCAGAAACTTATTTATCTGATATGCCTTATGAGCAGTCTAGCGGAGAAAGGATCAAATATCACAATCGCTATTTGGGTCACCTGGGAGAATATTATACCGATAGTCAGAGACTAATTCGGCCAAAACTGGATTATAACCTCAATAATGTTGATCTTGACTTGGGTGAGTTTGCTATTAATGACCGGGCTTTTAAGACTAATTTAATAGGAATATATAATTACTATAATATTTTAGCTAGCTATAGCTTGATCAATATTTTGGGTTTTGATCAGCAATCATATCGAGATTTTTTGCCAAACTTTCAGCCAGCACAGGGTAGAAGTCAGAAGCTGAAGCTTGAGGGTAGAAAACTAACAATTGCTCTAGCCAAAAACCCAGTCGGGATGAATCAAGTGATTTATTATCTGATTAATTCTGGGATATATCAAAAGGTAGTGATTCTAGTTAATGACAGAGTAGCTGATGGGCAAGACATATCTTGGCTTTATGATTGTGGCTTTGAAAGGATCAAGCCGGATATTAATCTCTACGCTGGAGGCGTTAGATTTGAAGATCTAGCATTGAGGCTAACAGTATCTGGGTTAAGGCCTAGTTTATTACCAACACTTAGTAAACAATCAATCTTGGAAGGTACGGATACTGATGATCAGATTCTTCTAGTCCCAAATTATACGGCTATGCAAGATTTATTTGGGGTTTTGCAATGAAGATTAGATTGCTTTATCTTTATCCCGAAGTCATGAATACCTACGGTGATAGGGGAAATGTTATGTTTTTGGAAGCTAGAGCGCAGGATTATGGTATTGATCTCACTACTGATTATTATACGCTGGGTGATCATCTGGATATTAGTTCCTACCAACTACTATTCTTTGGTGGGGGTCAAGACAAAGGACAGGATCTTATAGCAAATGATCTGCTGAGTAACCAGGATCAGTTTGGGCAAGCTTTCAGAAATAATATTGCTGGTCTCTTGATTTGCGGAGGATATCAAATGTTTGGCAAGAGTATCGAGCTCGCCAATGGTGAAAAACTTAATGGACTTGAAATCTTGCCAGTTAGGACACTAGTCGGTAGTAAGCGCAAAATTGGTAATTTATTAGTGAGGTCACAAGAGTTTGGGCAGTTGATTGGATTTGAAAATCATAGTGGAAACACAATCTTAGAAGATCCTAAGCAAGCCTTGGGCGAGACTATTATGGGTTATGGTAATAATGATTCAGCAACAAGTGAAGGTATAATCTATAGTAATTTAATAGGCACCTACATGCATGGACCATTTTTACCCAAGAATATCCAGGTTGCAGATTGGTTACTTGGCAGGGCTCTTGATAGAGATTTGCAGACCAATACCAGCTCAGCTCTTTATCAGGCTTCAATCAAGGCTCGAGAAGCGAGTCTATTGAGCTAAAAATGTATTCGCAAACTTCAAAATTCCTGATATAATATGCGTATGCTAGATCAATTATTTGGCTCCAAAACAAGAGTAAAACTCCTAACCCTATTTTATAATAATGTCGATCGTCCATATTATGTCAGAGAGATCACAAGAAAGATTGATGAGCAAATCAATTCAGTTAGGCGTGAATTGCAAAACCTTCTATCAATCGGTATTCTCAAGTCAGTCTCTCGCTCGAATCGTTTGTATTACGAAGTAGATCCAGGATTCAAGTTCTTTAAACAATTTGAGCAAATTTTTCAAAATTTGGATCAGGCAGACGCTACTGATGATAATCTCAATAAGGAAGAAGAGAAAATTACTCGTTTGATTCGTAAGACTGGTAATGTTAAGTTGCTATTTCTAAGTGGGTCTTTCGTCAGAGGATCCAGACAGATGATTGATATTTTTGTGGTCGGAGATCTCAACAAAACTCAATTGACTAATGCAGTAGAAGTACTAGAGCAAGATATGAACCGTGAATTAAATTATACAGCTATGAGGATAGAAGATTTTGATTATCGTCGTAACCTTAATGATCGATTTTTGACAGATATTCTGGATTCTAAGAAGATTGTGTTGATTGATGAGCTTGGCTTGTACCATAAATCAGTTGGGATTAAGGGACAATCAGAGGAAGATTTTAGTGAAAGAGATCAAGGTTAGTTTTTCTATCCCCTCAATTATTCAGGTGATTGGGGTTCTAGTCGGGATTGTGGTAATCTGGAATCTCAAGTCGGTCTTAATCCCTCTGCTTGTCAGTGTGATAGTAGCAGTAGCTCTTAACCCAATCGTTCAGATGATGACCAAACGCAAAATCCCAAGACCTTTAGCCGTTTTGATCGTTTTTGCCATATTAGTAGCCCTATTAATCACCTTGATTGGTTTGGTAATCCCCATTATTGCAAGTCAAATTGGTGAGATTGTCAATCAGGGTCCAACTATTGCGACTCAATTCAAAGATTTATTAACAAACATAGGGTTACCCAATAATATAATTCAAGAGATTAATATTGAGAGAATCGGGCACTATGCCAGCCAGCTAGAAGGCCAGATTAGTGGGTCGGTTGGAACGCTGGTCAATGGATTGGCTCAGTTTATTACCATCATTGTTTTTATAGTATATTTATTACTAGGCAGTAGCACTATTGGTGCTAGTTATGATCGAGTAGTAAAAGACTGGCCAATTCGTGATCGATTAATCAAGGTTGGTGATAAGATTAGCCAAAAGCTTAATTATTGGCTAAGAGGTCAGATTGTCTTGTCATTTGTGATTTTTGGCTTTAGTTATCTGGGATTGAGGTTTATTGGGGTAGAAAGTGCCTTTACCTTGGCGGTGATTGCTGGCATGACTGAAGCTATTCCAATCATAGGGCCTATAATCGCAGGTGTAATCGCTAGCTTGGTAGCACTGGTGACCTCACCAGTTCAGGCAATTCTGGTAGCACTGTATTATATTATTCTGCAACAACTAGAGAATAACCTGATAGTCCCCTTTGTGATGAGGAAAGCTTTGGGCTTACCACCTTTGACCGTGCTATTTGCCTTGCTAGTTGGGGCAAAGCTTCTGGGGTTTGTTGGGGTAATATTTGCGGTACCACTAGCGTCAATTATTACAATTACTGTGGAGGAATTTTTAAACAATGGCGAAGAAACAAAGCAAAACTAAGAAAAAACCCAAGGAAGTTAAGACAAAAGAGCTTACCTTTAACCCAATCAAATACGAGATATTCGCTGTTATAATTGGGTTCTTGGCAATTATGCTGTTAGCTGCTAGTTTTAATCTAGCAGGAGGATTGGGGGAGGCAATCTTGTCAGGGTTTAAGGTAATTTTTGGCTCAGCAGTCTATGTCTTTATCCTGACACTGTTAATCTATGCCTATCAATTATTTCGACTAGAGGATTTCCCGAAAAAGTTTCGGTTTGTTGCTTTATTTATAGTACTGGTTAGCCTAGCAGGTATATTTGGGATTCTGTCTGAGGATAAACAGTTTGGGATTGAGGTAATCAAATCCTATGGGGGGTTGATCGGTTGGGCGTTAGACAGTATATTGGTTGGGTTGATTGGTAAGCCGCTAAGCTTGTTATTGATGGTGATTATTGGATTAATTGGGTTAATCTTAGCATCTGATAAAAGTATTAAAGATTTATTTGGAAATCAAAAGGTGGTTGATGATAAAAATCAGGATCAACAGCTAAGTAAGGATACAAAATCACAAGATCTAGCCCAAGACCTCAATCGTCTAGCGATTAGGGGGACAATCGATGCCAGTGGGGATAAGAAGTCGGCTAGTAAAGAACAAGAATCAGTTAAGCAAAGCAAACCTCTCTCTGCTCTGGTTCTTGAAAGTGACCCAGATTGGCAAGCTCCAAATCCTGAGTTTCTTGAAGCTACTACGACCAAGCCAGACGCAGGCGATGTCAAAGAAAATGCCAAGACTATCAAGAATACATTTGCGGATTTTAATATTGCAGTTGAAATGCATGGAGTTAATATTGGACCAACTGTTAGTCAATATAGCTTAAAACCACCCCCAGGAGTTCGTTTGGTCAAATTGACTACACTTGATCATAATTTAGCCCTGGCTCTAGCAGCTCACCCAATTCGAATAGAAGCTCCAATCCCCGGTAAGAGCTTAGTCGGGGTGGAGATGCCTAACAAGCGTCCAGCAGTTGTCAGGATGAGAGATAGTCTTTTTGCAAAATCAATGCAATCCAACTCAGATCCACTAAGTTTTGTAATTGGTAGAGATGTCAATGGGGAAGTAGTAACGGCAAATCTTGCTAAGATGCCCCATCTTTTAATTGCCGGAGCGACTGGCTCGGGGAAGTCAGTAACAGTTAACTCCTTAATCATTAGCATGCTCTATCGCAATTCTCCCAACCAACTAAAATTGATCTTAGTAGATCCAAAAAGAGTAGAAATGACTCTCTATAATGATATCCCCCATCTACTGACACCAGTAATAGTGGAACCAGAAAAAACAGTTTCAGCACTGCGTTGGGCTGTAGCAGAGATGGATAGGCGTTATCGCACATTGTCTAGCCATAGAAAACGTAACATTGATGAATATAATGAGATCGAGGATCAGGATAATATGCCCTATATTGTGATTGTAATCGATGAATTGGCAGATCTGATGGCAGTGGCAGCTAATGAAGTAGAAGGACTAATTGTCAGGTTGGCTCAAATGGCAAGGGCAGTTGGCATTCACTTAGTTTTAGCTACCCAGAGGCCAAGTGTCGATGTAATTACCGGCCTTATTAAAGCCAACTTTCCAGCACGGATTGCCCTGTCTACTACATCACAGATTGATTCTAGAACAATTATTGATCAAGCTGGGGCTGAGAAATTACTTGGTAAAGGGGATTTATTACTGGTCACTCCAGATTTTCTTAAGCCAAGGCGGGTTCAGGGAGTGTTTCTCAGTGAGAAAGAGGTCAGTAGTGTGACAAATTTCTTAAGAGAACAAAGACCTCCTAGCTATGATCAAGAGATTCTTGCCCAAGCTGCAAAATTGGGCAACAAAAGCTCAGCTAGTTTTGGAGGGGGAGAGGATCAAGATGATTTATATCAAGATGCCCTTGAGGTAGTAATCAGCTCAGGTAACGCTTCAGCTTCAATGCTTCAGAGGCGATTGAGGGTTGGTTTTCAGAGGGCTTCAAGACTTCTTGATATGATGGAAGAAAATGGTATTATCGCTCCTCAAGATGGGCAGAGATCTAGAGAGGTTTTGGTTGACTCAGTTGATCAAGCCAATCAGCTCTCAAATTTAGAAGACCAAGAATCAGAAATTGATGAGTATTGATAAGACACCACCCAATCTAATAGATTTAGGGGCAACTCTTAAATCTGCTCGAACTAAAAGAAAGATGAGCTTGACCCAAGCTGAGAAAGCTACAAAGATCAGGGTATCTATTCTAGAAAAGATTGAATCAGGAGACTACAATCTCGATGTTTATTGGTCAGGTCTGGTTTATAATTATGCAAGATTACTTGGGGTAGAATCTGATATCAAATTTGATCAGAATAGGAGTTCATTACTAGAATCAAGTATCTTTTCAGTAAGACCTATCAATGACAAAAGATTGATATTTACGCCAAAAACATTTCTATTCATTGTTCTTACTTCTATATTTGGGGCGATTATGATATTCCTGACAATTCAGTTGCGAGTCTTGCTTTCTAGTCCAGAGATTGAGCTAGATAATATTGATCAAGTAATTACTATTAATCAACGGATATTTGAGCTGAGTGGTAATGCGGATAGCGATAGTGATGTGTTCATTAATGATTCACCAGTTTTGAGTAATCA
This sequence comes from Candidatus Saccharibacteria bacterium, assembly GCA_017983775.1. Classification (NCBI taxonomy): domain Bacteria; phylum Candidatus Saccharimonadota; species Candidatus Saccharimonadota bacterium. Next base: position 10,364 of record JAGOAT010000017.1, read on the forward strand.
AGATGGGAGCTTTAGCGAGGTGATTACTTTGGCTGAGGGCTATAATCAGCTGGTAGTCTCAGCAAGAAACCGTTTGGGTAAACAGACTGATAAAGAGGTTACTATCATTGTAGATGCACCGAAAATATTCAAGGTGACTGAGCAAGAGCAGCAAACCGAAGAGGAAGAAACTAGTTCGACTGGGGTTACTCTGGATCTAAAGATTGAAAATAGTGCCACATGGTTGGTAGTTATTGCAGATGGTATAGAGGTGTTCCGTGGTACGTTACTTGCTGGGGTTGAGCAAGAATTTCAGGCCAAGGAACAAATCACACTTACTACTGGAAATGCTAAAAGTACACAATTGACCTTGACCAATGATAAGGTTAAAGATTATCAGATAGGAGAGCTTGGAGCGGCAGGTGAGGTCAAGCGAGATTTGGTCTTTACTAGAGATACTGAGTTTGGTCAGCAAGAGTAGACAATGCTAATGTTTGCTCTATATTCGTATTTATAATACAATAGTGGATAATAATCTATATTAACCAGGAGGAATTATGAGTAACACAAAAGATCCAGCCAAGTCAAAAGCAATTGATATGGCGCTTGAGCAGATTGAAAGACAGTTTGGCTCAGGAGCGATTATGCGCTTTGGCCAAGGACAGAAGGTCCAGGTAGAGACTTTTTCCACGGGCAGTCTAAACTTAGATGAAGCGCTTGGCGGTGGTTTACCAAAAGGTAGAATAATAGAAATATATGGTCCAGAATCAAGTGGTAAGACTACTTTGTCATTGCATGCAGTTGCTGAAGTACAAAAGGCAGGTGGGACAGCAGCTTTTATTGATGCAGAACACGCTCTGGATCCAGAATATGCAAGCAAGATCGGTGTCAAGCTTGATGAGCTTTTGATCTCCCAGCCTGACAATGGGGAGCAAGCTTTGGAAATATGCGAGACACTAGTTCGTTCAGCAGCAGTTGATATTGTAGTGGTCGATTCTGTAGCAGCCTTAGTACCAAAAGCAGAGATTGATGGCTTGATGGGGGATAGTCACGTTGGGTTGCAAGCTAGACTGATGTCTCAAGCTTTAAGAAAGTTGACCGGGATCATTTCTAAGTCCAATACGACTGTGATATTTATTAATCAATTGCGTCACAAGATTGGTGTAATGTTTGGCAATCCTGAAACCACACCAGGAGGTCAGGCTTTGAAATTTTATGCTTCAGTTAGACTTGATATCCGTAGGACTGAGAGGCTAACCAAGGAACAAGAACAGGTAGGTAATAGAGTTAAAGTCAAGGTTATAAAAAACAAAATTGCTCCCCCATTTAAGATTGCTGAGTTTGATATTATGTTCAATCAAGGGATATCTAGAAGTGGCGAGGCATTAGATATTGGATTGGAGCTTGGGTTGATTAAAAAATCAGGCTCCTGGTATAGTTATGGTGAAGACAAAATTGGACAGGGCGCACAGGCCGCTAAAGAATTCTTAGAAGCAAATCCCAAAATATTAGATAAAATTGTGCATGAAGCAAAAACTAAATCTAAATAAAGACTTACCCCATTATTTTTTACATCAAGATGAGGTGGGACTTGCCTTATATAGACATTATCCTTTGAAATTACGATGGCCATTCTATGGGTTTTTCTTTGGTTTAATCATGGCTATTTTGATCCAACTATATACTAAATATACATTAGAATATTTAATCTTGATACCGACTGGATTGATATTTTTGAGAGGGCTGATTGGATGGTATTATAGCTATGTTTTGGTGACTAACTATCAGGTATTGAGTATAGAGCAAAAAGGGTTGTTTAATAGAGAGATTCGTCAAATACAACTTAAGAATATTCAGAATGTCAATTTTGCCCAGAGGGGGTTAGTTGCTAGTTTGCTTGGATATGGTGATATTGAGGTAGTAGCTACGTTTAGCAATGAAATCTTTTATTTTAAATCAATTATGAAGCCACAGGATTTACAAAATATTCTGATGCGCTTAATTAGCCAGTTGTAACAAGATCTCAAGATTAGAGCTAGGAGCAAATTGTTTATATAATTTTAGTCTGCTATATTTTATTCTTTACATGCTATAATTATAACCATGAGTAATAAGAAGATAGATACCCCGACAAAACCAAAAAGTGTTAGTTCAGTTTCAGTAAAAGAAAAAAGGCTTTCATCAATAAGTAGTAAGATTAATTTTCAAGACAAACTAAGTAGGGTTAAGTCTAAATCTAGAATCAACTTTGTTAGAAAGCATTTGATAGCTGGATTAGGAGTAATTGTCGGATTGATAATATTACTATTGGTGGGTGTAGGTGTAGCAATTTATGGCTTTAAGTCTGAAAATAAATTGGTATATAGGGTCAGTCGAATAGTGCATTATCCGGTAGTAACAATTGACTCGAAGGTTTTCCCCTGGCTTAGCACAAATTCAGCAGGATATGATCAATATCTTTATTATTTAGAGGCTACAAAACAAGGCGAGAAAATCGTTAGAGAGAGACAAGGGAATACTGCCGAAATCAGTGAAGAGGATTATTTGCAGCTAAAATCAGAGATTCTAGACAATCTGGGAGATCGTCTGATTTTGGATGCAGAGGCTAAGAAGAGGAATATTGATGTTACAGATCAAGAAATCCAAGATAGATATAGTCAACTGGTTGAGAATTCTGGGGGAGAAGAGCAAGCTAAGAGTTTTATTAGAGATTATTTTGGCTGGTCAGTAGAAGAATGGCAGGAAAATATCTTAAAGAAAGGTTTACTTGAGGAAAAATTAGCTAAGACACTATCAGAAGATCAGGGATTAAAAGATCAGGCTAGAGTACGAGCAGAAGAGGTTTTATCGAAGGTTCAGGCTGGTGAAGACTTTGCAGAATTAGCCAAGCAGTATTCCGAAGACAGTAGTGCTGAAAATGGAGGAGATCTTGGGGTGATAGAAAAAGGAGTTACCGTAAAGAGCTTTGAAGATGCAGCCTTTGCCCTGGACAAAGATCAGACTAGTGGGATAGTTGAAACTGAATATGGATTTCATATTATCAAAGTCAACGATAAAAGTGACGATAAGATTAGGGTATCCCATATCTTGATCAAAGCAGTCAGTTTTGAAAGTTGGATGGAACAAGCTAGAGAGGATTACAACTTGGAGTTGGTTATCAATTTTGATAAAAAATCTGAATCTACCCAAGATTCAGATAGTAACTCAGATCAATCCCCAGAATCAGGAGAATAATTTTTTGATAAACAATCTTGCTAGTAATATCAAGAACGCCTTTGTCAGGTTGTTTGTCGATAAGGTTAGTTTGAGCTTGCTAATTAGTGGACTTATTGTTTTTGCGTTGATGTTAATTCTAGCCTTTTTAAGAATTAGACCAAGTGCTATTGATATACCTTTGGGCTTCAATTCTTATCTCAAAGTTGATAATCTAGGTGCATGGCATCAGATATTTTATCTACCAGCATTCGGTCTATTTTGCATAATTGCAAATGTGTTACTCGTTTTGAATTCAGATACTAGCAAGAAGTTGACTCAATACTTATTACTGGCTACAAATTTAATTTTAATCTTAACACTAGTGGTTATAATCAATCTAACTAGCCTGACTTTTATTAGATGAAAAAATATTTAGCTGGGATAGTCTGGTCTTTGATGGTAGGCTTGGCTTTTGCTGTGATTGCTAGCATTTATTATATTTACGCACAAAATACTAACCAATTGAGTCAAGAAGTTGCACGTGATTGGCAGAGTTTGATCAATGGCTCAGATCAATTGACCGAAGATCTTGACCAGTCACTTAGTAATTTTGATTATCCGGCAATAGGGCAACATTTCACTAAGTACCACCAATTAGTAGATTCACAGAAGCTTAGTTTGCAAGAAGATCGAGGAAAGTTGGTCGACCAAAATTTGTTGATTAATTATCGAGATTTTTTAGAAATCTTTTGGAAATATACTAGACAAATGGAGGCAATGGCAACCAATCTAGCATTATTGAAGAGCCAAGATTTTTCAGAGCTTAATATTCTCCGCGAAGATGCAAAAAATCGAAGCTTAGAACTGGCGGGTGATTTTGAAATTATCCAGGGTCAGTTATCGGAAAAAATTTGGGATTTTGATTTAATTTTTGATCAAGGCAAGGAAGCTTTGAGCAAACAGGTTGATATTACGGATGTAGAGAGCGAACAAGAAGATCAAAATATTGAGACTATTAGAGAAACAGCTACAACAATCTTGGAGGCCTGGATTGATGCTGAAGTATCAGTAGTCAAGGCGTATTATACAGATCAAATGGCTAAGAAAATTGATTTTGATCAAATGATCAAAGGATCTAGAAAATATCAAGTACCCGAGAGATTTGGCATAGATTATATTGAAAAAGAAGGAGATCAATATCTAGCAGGGTTTAAGATGTTTTATGCATTTCCAGGAGAAGTTGACCAGTATAGCTCCATTCAATCAAGTGTTTTTTATTTTAAGTATGATAGCAACTTAAAACTTTGGTTGATTGCTGATCAGAAGGCTCAATAGATCTGGCTGTAATATTCTTGGAGCGGGTGACGGGAATCGAACCCGTATCCTCAGCTTGGAAGGCTGATATAATAGCCTTTATACAACACCCGCAACCAAGATATATGATACCCGATTTATTCAATATTGGCTAGTAGCTACTTATCCTGATATACTAGTTGTTATGTTAAATAAGGTCTACAAAGCTCAAGATTATGAGCAAAAAATCTATAGGCAGTGGGATCAGTCTGGTGCATTTAAGCCGAGTAATAATTCAGGTAGGCCATTTTCAATCCCAATGCCACCACCTAATGCCACTGGAGTATTGCATATCGGACACTGTATGATGCTTGCCATCCAAGATTCTTTAGTTAGATTTAATAGGATGAAGGGTAGACCTACGCTCTGGATTCCTGGTACAGATCATGCTGGGCTGGCTACTAATGCTGTGATTGAGAAACAGCTTCTTGAAGAGGGTACCAATAAATATCAGATTGGCAGGGAAGCTTTTGTTTCTCGAACAAAGACTTTTGTTGAGAATAGTAGAGATACAATTAAGGAACAAGTCAAATTGATGGGTGCCAGTTGTGATTGGTCTAGGGAAAGATATACTTTTGAGCCAGGGATGAACCAGTTGGTCAGTAGAATGTTTGTCAAGATGTATCAAGATGGCTTAATCTATAGGGGGCATCGGATAGTCAACTGGGATCCCAATCTGATGACTAATGTTTCAGATGATGAAGTAGAGTATAAGCTAGAGAAAACCAATCTGTATTATCTCAAATTTGGTCCGTTTACGATTTCAACCGCTCGTCCCGAAACAAAATTTGGTGATAAATATGTAGTAGTTCATCCGGATGATCCTAGATATCAAGGTTTTCAACATCGACAAGAGTTAGAAGTTGACTGGGTAGGTGGAAAAATTACAGCAACAGTAATCAAAGATGATGCAATTGACATGGATTTTGGTACCGGTGCTATGACAATTACACCCTGGCATGACGCTCTAGATTTCGAGATTGCTAATAGACATGATTTAGACAAGGAGCAAATAATTGATTTTGATGGGAAGATGCTTGGGGTTGCTGGTGATTGTCGGGGAATGACAATCTTGGAAGCTAGAGAAAAGGTAGTTGAAATATTAGATAGTAAAGGGCTTCTGGTAAAGATTGATCCAGATTATCAACATAATATTGCTATCAATTCTCGTAACAAGGGCGTGATTGAGCCTCAGATTCGTTTGCAATGGTTTATCGATGTCAATCGCAAGGCTGTTGATTGGAAGGGTCAAAAACTCAGTCTCAAGCAAGTGATGCAGGAGGTCGTCAGGGATCATTCTATCGAGATAATTCCTGGGTATTTTGACAAGACATATTTTGCCTGGATTGATAATCTCAAGGACTGGTGTATTTCTCGTCAGATATGGTGGGGACATCAGATTCCAGTCTGGTATCGGGATCAAGAAGTTTATGTTGGTTTATTGCCACCCGAGCATGATGGCCAAGGTCAGTGGGAGCAGGATCCTGATACTTTGGATACTTGGTTTAGTTCTGGTCTTTGGAGTTGGAGTACATTGATTGACGATAAGCTTGCTCAAGATCCCAAATTGTCACTAGAGCAATTACTAGATAGGAGCCAAGATTATCAAAGGTTTCATCCAGTTTCCTTACTGGAGACTGGGTATGATATCATCTTCTTCTGGGTAGCAAGAATGATTCTGATGACTACCTATGCTACAGGTCAAGTACCTTTCAAGAAAGTTTATTTGCATGGCTTAGTGCGGACTAAATCTGGCAAAAAGATGAGTAAGTCAGATCCAGCAACAATCATTGACCCATTGGAGATTGTGCCAGAGTATGGTGCGGATGCCCTTAGATTAGCTATGTTGGTTGGGATGAGTCCAGGTAGTGATAGTAAGATTTATCTTGAGAAGATTGCTAAACACCGTAATTTTTGTAATAAACTTTGGAATGTTGCTAGATATGTAGAATCAAGCCAGATTGATCTAGATCAGAAACTTGTTATAAGTAGTTCGCATGATCATTATATTGTTGAGCGACTTAATCAACTTATTAAAGAGGTTGATGCTGGTTTTGAGTCTCACAATCTATCAATAGTTGGTCAAAGTCTTGAAAGTTTTCTATGGGATGATTTTGCAGATTGGTATATTGAAGCTTCTAAGGTCGAACCCAACCCAGTCTTGGCGAGAGCTATTTTACTCGAATATCTGAAGCTTCTTCATCCTCTTGCTCCATTTATCACAGAGGCAATATGGCAGGAGCTTGAAGGTCAAGGTTTATTAATCAGTGCTAATTGGCCAGATATCTGGACTAACCATCTTGCCACTAAAGCCATAGATTTCAATCAAGTTAAAGCCATAGTTGAGGAAGTTCGTTCGATTAACGCCGAATTGGATGATTCTGGGCTAGTTATTGATTTTGAAAACTCTGACTGGGTAGATTATAGGGAATTGATAAAGTTTTTGACAAGAAGTAGTGATAAGCGTCCGGATAATCCAGTTATTCTGAAATCAGTCTCAAGTAATTTAGGGTTATTACTAGAGCTTAGTCAGGCAAAATACCTTGATCAGAAATTGAAAGCCAAGCTTAGTCGTGAATTACAAGCAGAGCAGAATTTGGAGTCTAGGCTAAAGAATAAGTCATATATTGATAAAGCCCCAGAGGAGAAGGTGGCAGAGACCAGGCAAGACCTTGCAAGGGTTCAGCAAAATATTAATAAGCTCAAAGCTCAGATCGATCAACTCTCTGACTTGTAATAGATTTTCTATTCATCAAGTCACTATTTAGTATCCATCGCTTATTTTTCGCATAATCCTAATAGAAAATCTCAGTAGGTGTGGATCCCCCGTAAACCCTTAGGGTTTCGGAGGATGACACCCTCTACGTCATCTTTGGGTTGCCCGGAGGGTAAGACCTGAGATCCAGTATTCCGGATTTTTCTAAATTCAGAAAGAAGAGGGCAGGAGAGAATCTGCGGTTCTGGGTATGACAAAAGACTCTACTGGTAATGTTAGGTGGAAGCTCCTAGCTATTCTTTCGAAGCTTGTAAACAGAAAGAATAATCGCACTTGCTATTACTGAGAACAAGGCTACCGGTATACCAGCCTTGGGTAGGGTTGATACTTGGGCAATAGTAACATCTTTGGTATTAGTATCAGATACGCCTAGAACATTGATAGTTAGTGTCGAAGTAGTTAGACCACCATTACCATCATCTATGGTGTATTCGATTACAGTTGTACCAGTGAAGCCATCACTTGGTTGGTAGGTAATAGTACCATCATCATTAATGATCAAGGTACCCATGGTATCTCCCGAGCTGATCATTACTGATGTAACAACTAAGCTATCATTATCAAGGTCATTGTCATTTGCTAAAACATCGATAGTGATTGATTGACCTGTACTGACTTGAGCAGTATCAGGGTTAGCCACTGGTAGTTGGTTGTCATTACAGTCATCGGTGACGTTGAAGGTGACATTAACAATGGAATATTCAACGTCAAATTCTGATATTGAATCTTCCACTGCCAGTAGATAGCGCGAATCTTCAGTAACTAATACTGGTGTATCAAATGTTTGAGTAGCGGTAATAGTTCCATCGGTTGATGTGATTTCCCCAACCCCAAATCCATTAGCAAACACTCCCTCAAATAAGTTTGACGAGAAAGTCCCAGTATCGCTAATACTGACGCCTGCATCTTCGCTTAAGCCAATAGCAAACCCAAACATTATGTTTATTGGCTCAACTACAGCTATTTGTAAGGTTGCTTTATTGAGATATCTAGTGCAGTTAACAGGAGCTTGAGGAATCACGAACATTGTATCAAATCCACTTTCAGAATTTATTGACTGACCTAGAAGACCAGTGCTAATAGGAAACGTACCTGAAAAGTTTGTCAAAAAGTCATCAAAAAAATCTACACCTTGTGTGCCGGTGTAAGGATCTCCAATAAGGGGTTGATTGGCGACTGATGAAATATCGAAAGTTGTTATAGCAGCTTCAATACTAGTCAGTGGCAAGAAAGCCATCATAGACAGTGAAGCTAACAAGGTTAATTTATTAATGATTTTTGACATTGTATTTTTGTCTCTCCTATTTAAAAATTTAATATTGAAATCATTATAGAACTTATGTTTATAAAAGTAAAGTAAAATTATATACTATAAAGTATCAAGAAAGTATTGGCTATTAT
>JAGOAT010000018.1 GCA_017983775.1 Candidatus Saccharibacteria bacterium
AGTCCAACTAGCTTAATAATCTCCTCAGCAAGATCAGCAGACATCAAAATGTCTCCCCTCCACCAAGGGATCTCTATTTGACCAGATTTCTCATCATAGGAAAGAGTGAGCTTGTCTAATTGACTAGCCACTTGATCGAGGCTGACGTCAAGCCCCAGAAGTTTACTGATCTTATCAAAATCCAGATCTAAACTTCTTGTTTCTGAGTCTAACAGACGATCGAATTCTAACTCCGAAATCAATTTAGCATTTGCTAAATCTTCAAACAAGTTGACAGCCCTCGCCATAGCTAGATTACGAATCAAATCTGATGGCAAGCCTTTCTCAAACCGCGTTGAGGCTTCTGACCTTAAGCCATGACGAAAACTTTGCCTACGAATAGTTGCCGGATTCCAACTAACCATTTCGAGTAAAATTTTTGTAGTATCCTGATCAACAGCTGTTGAAAGACCCCCCATGACACCTGCTAAAGAAATTGGCCCCGATTGATCTGCCAAGATTAAGTCTTGACTAGTAAGTTCCAACTGACTACCATCCAAGGTTATCAACGTCTCCCCATCTTGGGCAAATCTAATTTCAACTCCCCCTTTCAGCTTTTGATAATCAAAGCAATGAGAAGGTTGTCCAGTCTCTATCATGACAAAATTTGAAATATCCACTACCAGATTGATAGACCTTATACCGCTTGCTAGCAAACTCTCAACCAACCAATCTGGGGATTTAACACCTGGCTCAATATCCAAGACTAATCCAGCGACCAATTCAGCCTGATCTTTGACCTGAAGATTTAATAAGTTTGAACCAAGCTTAGGAGTTAATTGCTCTATCTTTGGTAGTACTAATTTTGCAGAAGTATATGCGGACACCTCACGTGCCAGACCAATCAGGCTAAAATAATCCCAACGATTGGAAGGTAAGCTAATGTCAAATACCACATTTTGATCAAAAACTGTTGCCACCGGAGTACCTAGTACTACATCTATATCAGTTAGCTCAATAATCTTGTTACTCTGATCGGCCAATCCCAATTCATCAGCACCACAGATCATCCCACTAGAAACTTGACCAAAAATTTTTCTCTTTGTAATCTTAAATCCTCCTGGCAACTCAGAGCCTACCTGAGCAAAAGCTACTCTGATACCTGCCCTAGCATTTGAGGCTCCACAAACTACTTCGATCGTTTCTACTGCATCTGGGTCAATCATAAGCCTACAGAGCTTTAATCTATCAGACCCCTCGATTGGTTCAGCCTCAATGATTTGAGCAACTATTATTTTCGGGTCAAGTTGATTAGGTACAATTACCTCCTCGACTTCTACCTCTGTCCTAGAGAAAGCCTGCTCCAACTGCTTAGCACTGAGTTTGGTACTCAAATACTGATTAATCTGGTTCAGCCCTATTCTCATCTAACAAACCTCTGCGTCAAAAAGCGATAATCCGGTCTCCAAAAATATCTAACGTCCCCCACTCTGTATTTGACAGCTGCCAAGCGATCTAAGCCAAACCCAAAAGCAAAGCCTTGATACTTATCCGAGTCAATCCCCTGATTTTCAAGGATTTTTGGATGAACCATACCACCACCAGCCAATTCAAGCCATTGACCACGATACTTAACATCTATCTCTACCGATGGTTCGGTAAATGGGAAAAAACTGGGACGCAATCTAGTCTCTATCTGATCTTCCAAAAGTTCACTAAGTATCGACTGGATTGCTCCGCGCAAATCAGCCATACTAATACCCTCATCAACCACTAGGCCTTCTAATTGATAAAAATTCCAAAGATGGGTACTATCTTCATCTTCATTACGATAAACTTTACCCGGAACCAAAACCTTGATTGGTAACTGATTGCTCTCAAGGTATCTAATCTGTACGGGTGAAGTATGTGTTCTAGCAAGCATCTGCTTACCATCATGATATTGATCAAGGTAAAATGTATCCCAACCATCCCTAGCTGGGTGATCAGGTCCGATATTAAGAGCAGTAAAGTTATACCAATCAGTTTCTATTTCTGGCCCATCAGTTACCCGATAGCCCAATTTACCAGCCAATTCTATCACTTCAAGCAAAATACGTGATATCGGATGTATTCTTGCTTCAGACTGTCCAGCATTACCTAGTGGAGCCGTCAAATCAAGTCTACCCCAATCCGTCTGCTGACTTAACAATTCTTTTTCTCGATCAGCCGCCATTCTAACCATCTGATCCTTGAGCTGATTAATACTCTGGCCAAAATTCTTTCTTTCTTGGTAGTTAGCAGTACCCAAACCCCTTAAAGCTTGATTGATTTGACTCTTCTTGCCTAAATAAATTCTCCGGAGTTCGGTTAAGCCTGCTAGGTCTTTTTGCTTTTTAAGTTGATAATCAAACTGCTTGACTAGTTGTTCGATATCTTCAATCTTGATAGCTTGATTCCAATTACTTGTCATACTTATTTACTTTTTTTACTAATCAATTTTTTTAATATTTCTTGCACCTGGACGCAAGTTCCTGACTAATTCTACTACAATTATCGTCAGTATCAAAAGCACTCCATCTCGATAATCAATTATTCTCAAACTCCTGACGGCTAGTATCACAACAATAATGATCGAAACTACTAAGCTTCTGATCAGCTGAGTCCGAATTATAGACCAATCTGGTCTGGTTTGCAATTTTGTCCTTGTCTGATTTCTATAAATTGGTCTCAACCTAATCATCAATTGTATACCCGTCATAGCTATAGCCAGTAACCCAAACCAAAACATTATCCCTATTGGGCCGATGGTTTCAGGTGTACTCAAGAACACAAAACTCAAGACAAGAGCGCCACCAATAAAACTAATGAACAATATAATTATTCTTAATCTAGCCAGGCTAATCCTCTCCTCTAGTAACTCTTTTTTGGATTTCATAATAGCTCAATTCTATCATGAAACTTCCAAACAAAAAACTATCACTGTCTCAATATATTCCTTATCATTACCCTACAGGTCCTTTCCATATCGTTAACACTTCACACTACCAGATTATTCTTAACCAGCCAGCTAGTCTACTGATCCCGATAGTGTAGACAAATTTTATACCTAGTAATCAAAAATTTTAATCTTTTGTACACAATAATTATTTCTCACATTTTGAAGTTCATATTGAACACAATTTTACCGACAATATGGTCTACTCCCTTGATCAAATATTTTACTCACCAATATTGCGAACGTTTAGCATACAATTATTTCTAGTGTCGTTCACTTATTCCCTATATTTATATCTATGATTAATTGATAATGTAAATATTTCATCAATATATTTCAAAGCTACAACCACACTATTTGTATACTGGAATAATCAATAAACACCCTAACTTTAATAGACAAAACCACGATATAGCCTATGTCGCAAAATATCTATGTAGACTTACATCAATCAGCCCGCTACCCTGCCCTAGAAATGAACTACTCGAGTAGGTTATTTGACTTGTGAATACCACTCAAATGAGCTATGATATTGGCATAAGGGGTTCTGATCAATTTAAAGGAGAAAAACCTATATGCAAAACTATGGTCAAATGATTGATAAAGAACTAATCAAAGAATTAGGTCTCGACCAGATTCATCGTGACAAATTAGAGGGTATCCTAGATGAATTAGCTGTAATACTTCAGCCTGCGCTCTCTGATAAGCTCGAATCCTCACTTACCGATCAACAGCTTGATCAATTCGATCAATTTCTAATCAAGAATGATGAGGTAGGTGCCTTCAGATATCTTCAACAACAAATCCCCAATTTTACTGATGTAATCAAGGCTGTTATCTCTGACCAAAAGGAGATATTGCGATCGAGGGTTGAGATGCTGATTGGTGGAGACCCTAGCCTGAGAGCTGCCTCTGAAGATCAGAGTATTCTAGCTAGCCCCCAGATGCAAGGCTCTTCTGATCCTCAATCCCAAATAGTAGCTAGTACACCCTCACCCTTACCGGCTAGCAACACCCCCATCACTCCTCCACCCACAACATCAATTGCTCCCCCACCTAAAAGCTATTCGGATAGAATAGCCAAAGACAAACAATTAAATACTAAGACTGATGAATCGAAAACTGCTATTCGTCCAAAATCTGACGATAATAAATCAAATCAATCTGCCTTTCATAAAAAATCTAACAATAATGCTCCTCAAACTATTTCAGGAATAGATCAAGCTCCTCATGCATTCAATCTTCATGGTGGAAATTACAATGATAATCCCAATTATCAACCCAATAAAATGCCTGGTAATATTAATTCTCAATCCAATGTCCAGCCTAATATAAACAATATCCCTTCAGTTGAAACTTCTCCGGATGAACAAACACTCAAAGTTGAAATACCAGACTCTCAACCATCTACCCCTTCTAGCAAGATCAACCCCCCCACTACCAAGCCCTTAGCCTCTGGCGGAGGAATGACGCCCAGTGAACAAACTGCCACCACTAGTCCTGGCTCTATCCCTCAATCAATACCACCCAAGCCATTTTCACCCAAGCCCGTAACCGACTGGATGTCTACTAATAAACAGCAATCTAGTCCTAGTAGACCATCAGTAAGTCCTGATAATAACTTACAATCCCCTATACCTGCCCCATCAATTTCATCTAATAATATTGATGTTGGCTCTTCCCCGTCACCTACCTATTCAGACCAAACTCCAACCACCACTATCACTAACCTCTTATCCGAAAATCAATCAATAAAAATTCCAGATATCAATGCTCCAGAAAGTGTTCCAAACATCTATGAAGATGCTTATTTGCGTAGCAGTTTTGATCGCGGCACTAATCCTATATCACCATCAATACAACCCCAATCACCAACCAATCCAGTTGCAACCAACCATCAGACTCAACCCAGCAATCAACCATCTCTAAATTCTACCTATAATCCCTATGATAGTATTGTAGATAACACTACTCTGAGTCAATCCCCCACCAACCCATCCTCTTCTTATCCGGAACCCTCTGCCAATTCCTATGCACCTCCCAAAAACAATCTCGACTTTCCTCCTGCCTCGACTCTCCAAGCCTATCCTACGGATAACTACTCAGCCAGCACCTTATCTACTAGCACTCAGTCCTTCAGACCTACAGTGCCCGGACTGAATTCTTCAACCAACCAATCCTTGAATCAGCCAGCTCCAAGCTATTCCCCTACTCAGCAACCAGTTCAAACCCCACCGACCCAGCCAGCTGCCTCAGCCTACGCTACTCCAATGCCCAGCTATCAAACTAGCACTCTTGATGGACAAAATATATCCACACCGATAGCATCGAACACAGCTTACCAGCCTCCTTCAACACCCTTGAGTCCACCTATTCAACAACCGCCAACTCCAACCCCATCTTCTAATCAAGCTCCAAACTTTGATTATACAAATCCTGCCACCAACCCAAATCACCCCCTAAATAGTATCAAGTAGCCTATGCCAATCTATACCAAAAAAGGAGACCAGGGCAAAACTTCTCTTTTCGATGGTACTAGAGTCGATAAGACAAATGCTAGAATCAATTGCCTCGGCACAATAGATGAATTGAATAGTACCATTGGGCTACTGACTTCTCTTATAGATCATGATCAAGAGCTAATGAATAACGATATAGCTGTCAATAATACTACTTTACTCAAAGATATTCAATCTAAGCTTTTCTCGATCGGAGCAAGTATTGCCAACCCTGCTATAGAGGTGTCCGAATCTGATTATCTGGATTTTACCAGTAAAGTAGAGAGTTTAATTGATCAAATGACAACAATTTTGCCTGAGTTGAAAAACTTTATTTTGCCGGGAGGTAGCATAGCAGCCTCCCAAGCCCAAGTGACTCGTTCTGTTACCAGGCGAGCCGAAAGAACTTACTTCGGACTAGAAGAATACCCGGACATCACTATTAGCCCAGCAATTGCCAGCCTACTCAACCGTCTCTCCGATTATTTCTTTACTCTCGCCCGATACCTCAACAACACCTCTCAAACCCCAGAATCAATATGGAATTCTAAAAAACTATCTTAATCAATAATTACCCGAGTCTAGATATCTGATACTTGAAAATATGTATTTGAGCTTCTTGATTACGGATTGCGCATTACCAATATCCCAACAAGTGTTCTTCCATTTGGGCCAAGCGTTGCCATATGCCTGGTAGGCTTTTTACCCGGGAAGTATCCTCCCCTGATGCAGATTATCCTATCTTGTTTAATTTGTATTGGTTGAGCAACCTCTCCTTGGTCATCTTTATAATATAAAGTTCCAGTTCCTTCTGTGTACCAGTAGATTACCAGAGCAGTATCTTCTCTATCGGTATGCCAATCCATTGTCCCCGTATTGGTCAAGGGCTCCAAACATGCCAACCTGTATTGGGCTAATCCTCCCTCTAACCCCTCCAATAGATCACCCATATTGGGATTTGCCCCAAGCCAACCAATAATATCTACTGGAGTCAGCTTGGATAAGCCTGGTATTTTAGTGGTAGCTACTCCTTTTGTACTAAGTTCATCAGATAAACCCTTAAAAAATTCACCTAGTAGTCCCTTAACCCCTTCCGGGATAACCAAGAAATCCATACCCCACGAATCAGTAAAATCATCAGGGCTACTGCTACTGGTATTTGGTATCTTTTCTTCCATCATATCAACCCTAACTTACATCAATACACCACCACAGCCTGATTCGACAAGTTGCCATGGATATTCATATTAGCCATTAGTTGAGCTGCTGTCCAGTTCAGTTGACCACTAATTGGATCATTGATAATGAAGCTTGTCGGGTTATCAGGATTCCCTCGAAAACCTATTACAGTTCTGACATGCTCACCTATATAAGCACCTACTGATGAACCGTTGACATTCCAGTCCATCCTCTGGCCGCTATAACTATAACCCCAGATTACTACTGGATTATTATTAGCTATCTGATTTGCTATAAAGCTAGCCGATACTCCATAGTGTACGCTAGCGTTTGCTCCCATTAATTGGGCTGCTCGCGCAACCGGTGGTGCATACACTCCATAGCCCGTTTTGGTGACCTGACTACCATATACATCCCCGACAAACATCTGATAAGGATCATCCCACTGGTTACCATTTTCCTGCCAATGTCTTGGATTATAGCCCATGAGACTCATTATATGATTTTCAGTCGTATTGATCCCTCTATATGCTAATGCCATTTTGAGAGCTGCTGACTCACAAGACAATGGCATAGTCTGGTAGAATAATGGCACTCCCAATATTGTCACCCTTTCCTCCGTCACAAAACTCCCAGTAAATCCACTACTACTCGGCAAACCGAACCCAACATTAACTACCCCTATCTCGATCACTACACGATATTCTGTACTATAAGCCAAACTACTATTCGGTACTACCAAGACAGTTTGATCACTTATCCACTCCAAGTGATAATCAAAACTCGGTGCTACTGATATCCTTGCTTCAGCTGAAGCTCGATCAACAGCTTGCGAAAAATCTACCCGAAATTTAGACCCCGTTGACACCCCATATCCACCAGGAGATATTGATGCATAAACTGCACCAACTGATCTAACCCTGAAGCTCCTCACACTATCAGCCTCCAGCACGCCTCCAGCTTCAGTTCTAGCCCCAGCTAACACCTCAATCTCATAGCTAGACCCTGGGCTAATGCCACTCGTATCAAAACTCAAATTGAATGGGTCTAGCCAATTATATCCCGCAAAGCTAGTCTGAATACCAACCTGACTTGTCTGCATTGGCTCAGAAAAACTGACCACAACATTTGATCCCGGAATAATATTCTCTGCCTGATTAATACTAAGAACTGGCTTGCGAACTGTCTCAAATTGATAAGTCTTGATCGGATTTTGCTGGTCTTTGTAATAGTCAAAAACTTCTACCTGATAGTTGGTTGATTGCTGATAATTTGACTTTGGCTGAAAGTTAACCTTGGTCTGGTCTTCTGATAAATACTTATCAAATTCGATAGCTGGACTAGTCTTAATCTGAAAATTACTCAAATCATTATTGGGATCAGTTAGTGCCAAGGTTAATTCTTGGTCTATCTTGATATTCTGAGCCTGGTCAAAGTTTGTACCCTGAATCTCTGGTGCATCTTGAGTCCGAAAGCCAATCTTCAAATTTTGCTTCTCACTAAACTTTTTTGCAACACCTTTCAATCTTATTTGATAATCAGTTCCGGTTTGTAACCTTGACTCTGGTACTAGCTCGATCTGTTTAATTAAACCGAGTGAACCGGAATTGACCAATTCAATACGATAGTCAAAGCTCGGCTCAACCTCAACCTCAAATTCTTTCTCTACCCCTAGATTTGTCTGAAGCCTTAATGATTGTCCAATCTCAAGCTTGGGCTCAATTGGTCTAAGTGCCAAATCTTGACTTTGATAATTCCAGACATTAACCCCGATAATTAGTGCCAGTAATCCGACCTGGAGCAAAGTTAAACCCAAGAGTGCTAATCCCAAACGACGAGAGCCGTAGCGAATCAACCCCAACAAGCCTAGATAAATCAATGTTATAGAGCTTGGTAAATCAGCCTTGTTGGGTTTTAGTATTTGTTGATCAGTTTGGTTATTTTGATATTTTTTGTTTTTTTGTTTATTTTTGTTTTTTGACATCGAACCCTTTTTTAATTAATTATTATCTAATATCCATCTCTTCTTTTGTATTTAAAATAATGGTAAACATAAATAATCAAAATAGAACTTAAATAAAATAAAATTGACATACTATAAATGCTAAACTCGCCAATATCGTAATAATCTAGAAATTGCCAACCAGCTACTATCAAGAATAATCCCGCTAGATACTGGCCAACAATTGTTCCCCTTCTTCTGGCTTCAATTAAGGTTAGGGTAAAAGCGGTCACCAGTATCCCCCCACAAACCAGTTCTCGATTCTCTACTGATAAAAGTAGCTTGAATACAATTCCAAAATAAAGACCTAATAATGCACCAATCCTCAACCACTCAGCGTGAGCTTTTTCAAAAAAATTTGCCATCAAATACCAAGCCACGCCAGCTAGAATCGGCACAATAGCAGTCAAGGATTCAACATCCAAGATGTAAAGTAGCCGATAGATACCGACAAAAAATGCTAGACTTGATGCAATTCGGGTATAATGCAGATGTTCCTCGGCAGTCAACATCAAAAACAGTAAGGCCAAGAGCAATAGGCCGGCCACGCTAATGATATCACTAGAAAGCAATAAGAACAGGCTTGCTAAAACCATACTAATCATACCTGTTAAATGAACAATTATCCTACCAGAGAAATAATAATCCCTGATACTAATGTTTGATTTCTTGACTTTTTGACTAAGCTTGAGCTTCTTATCACTCACTATGATCATAGTAGCTGCCAAAAGTACCCAAAGAATCCCTAGTCCAGATAGTTTGATATGATCAAGCTGAACACCTATTTGCAACGGGACAATCATCAACATTAGTAAGAATAATCCTAGACCAATGGGGTATAGTCTCTTCATTGCCTTGATGCTAGCTAATGAATATTCGGATATCACGAGACCTATACCTACGATTAATGTAAAAGACCCAACAACAAACCAATCATTTCTAGCAAGCCAACTCGACATGATAAATGTTACCAGGTTAACTACCCCTGGAACAATCAGAATATACCGCATATCTAAAGCACTAATACTCAACTTGAGTTGACCATGATGTAGTTTCAACCAAAGTGCGATTACTACTATAAGCAAGCTAATGATATCCACTAATAACAGCCCAGAAATAACACTGTCAAAATAATACTCAGACAAAAATAAAGTAGCAAGTACTGCTAAAGCCTGCGATAAAACATACAGACCAGTCTTGGTTGATAATCTGATACTATTAACCCCATAAACTAAACAATAAAAACTGATTACAGAAAGGTAGCTAAATGCACTTAGGCCAGATGCCATACCAATTAATACCAATATTGTAGCCATTGCCACAATACCATTACCCCATATCCGAATAATATTCTGCTCTTCTAGATAATGATGCCTGTTGGTTAATTCAAATATAGATGCCAAAGCAACAATTGGTAATATTGCCAATCTGTGGTCAATCCCCAGATAGATTGGCAATGCATAAATCAATATATAGATAGATCCTAGCACTAGATGGAATACGTATTGATGCTTATGCTGACTATAATTATAGCCAAGCCAAGCAATACTCCAGAAGCAACCAATTGTCATGGTCAAACTATAGCTATCAATATTAAATCCAATAGTAGCTAACCATCCAGCTAGTAATACTGCTAGAATAAATATCCCTTCCATTACCTTAAAAGAACCTATTATCAAGGGCTGCTCTTCTTCAATCATTAGTAGTAAGAAATAGATACCGACCAAAACCAAACTGCCAGCTATAATCATAATATTACTAACTTCTAGGCCAATCCCTATGATATTTGCAATCATTGATAGACTTATTGACAACAAACTTAGTTTGCGAAAATCTGCTGAAAGAACTTTTTCGAAGAATGAGCTCGATAGTAGGATTAATAACACACCTGCCAATGCTCCAGCCAGGCTAAAACTATTGAATCCTCCCCCCGCAGCATAGACTAATGCTTCAAGCCCTAAGATTATCGAGATTCCCAGACCATTTGCCGTGACCCTACTTCTCCTCAATTCATAACCAAAGATCATGACAATAACCACCAATAAATAACTGACCAACCAATAAAGATTACTAAGACCAAAATCACTATATAGTCTGACTAGGACTGGCAAGAATAGTACTGATGGACTAGCTAGATCATACCAACCAGACCAAATATTGTTATCGACTACCTGAGCTTTTGTCAAATAATACCTGATTGAGATTAGGGTAAAATTGATCCCCAACAGAATCGCCAAAATCAAACTGAGATTGCTCAAGTCATATCCAAAACTCAGAATTGCAAGCAATACCAACATCCCAGTATTGATCACCAACAATCCAGATAAAATTCCAGTCAGTAATCTGCCAGTGGCTATTTGTTGCTTAACTCGCTTCTTACGCCTGGAACGGACATCTGAACTCTTGGCCATTAACCCATCTACTAGTTGCCCATTGCCAGAGGTATCTAGTGGACTAGCAGAAGCCACTAGACTAAGAAAGGCGAATAGACCTCCTGTCAGACCAAGGCCTAACCAAACTAACACTTGACCTCCATACAAAAAGTACCCAAGATCCTAATAGCTTTTAGCTGGATTTGGGTACTAGTTGTTTGTTTTGTAATCATTTTGTTTAAGTGATTTTAGGATAAGATTTTTAGCGTTATCTTATCTGGACAACGACAAGAGTTCTTAACTCTTATGTCTAGATTATAAAGAACTAAATATTTATACGCAATAGTTTTTTGGACTTTTTCTGGGGATAACTCCAAAAAAACCAAATAAAATAGCGACTCCTCGCTAAATACCTTGGCATTTAGCAAAGAACCGCTATTTTTTAGAATCTTTGTACAACTATCCAGTGCCAATACTTTCATACTCTAACCACAATAAGAGTATGATCGGGCACTATTGGCACCCTCCGTTTAAAAGTGTTATAAAATATAACTAATCGTTGTGGTTTGGGGTGAAGTGCCCGATCAAGTAATAACCTGGGTCTATTTTGGACTCAAGTTATTGGCAAGCCTCCTCGACATCCATTGATGAGGAACCTAAGTCTGCTCCAAACAGCAGTTTGAAGCACGCCTAGGTCCTCACCTAAAGCTAACTAACAATCTAAACTAGACACGTTAGTAGATTTTGGATTAGCTACAGCTTTGGACTATAGCTGGTGCGAGGTGTGATATCAGTTGATTTGTTTGAGTTCTTGATCAACGTCAATCACAATCATTATTTTCTCTGAAGCTGAATATTTCTTTGCCTAGCATTGAATATCATAAGATACTAATTGTATCTTAGTATTTGCCCCATTCTCTCTTAGTAAAAACTAATTGAGAAAAAATATTCATAACCTCTAAACTTACTAGTTACCAAACTAGCCCAAATTGAATCTTATCGATTCCATCAAGGCTTGCTTTGGCGTCTCTAATCTAATATTACTAGATAGTAACTATCTCAAATATTGATTAATAATTCATAAGACCAGGCTGTTATGAAACATACTGATCTTAATTGATCAAAATCAATTAAAGAAAGTCATACCCAATAGTAGTTTGTTGCTATTAGATCATCTACGATAATCTAATTGACCAACAATCATAGACTGTAAGCCTAAAGGGTTTCAGAGGTATTCCCTTACTAATCATCAGAGTAAGGGGATCTTAAGCTAGGCAAAGGGGGTATAATCCTAGCTTAAGATTCCCCCACTCTTATTGTAGTGTTTCAACTGATACACTACCCGACTATCCCTTAAAATAGTTGGTGACTCAATACTCACCAACTAGTTAGATTATAACTAATTGGGTGGCGAACAATCTTATCCCATCTGATCTTACTAGCCAGGTACTATTATGCTTGGCGTAATGTTCACGCACTATATCAAGCTTTGCACCTTCTAGTTACCGATCAAACCCTCCGGATAAGATCAATGTCTTGTATTGATTTGGTAGATTATTGATATAATCAAGCTTGTTAGCAAGACTATCCGACAATCTACCTTGGTAAGGAAATTGATTTGGCTTTGGATTGTAAAAGAACCTTATTGAGCTTGATCCTGTCAGGCTCAACGTTTCACTGATGACTTAAACTTTCATCATGGTTCAATCTTAGCAAAGCATGAGCGTAATGTCAAGCATATTGTAGTAATAATAATAACGTAATTTTATTTTCAATCTTATGATTATAATAAGATTCTTATTTTACAATATATATAATTGCAATTTATGTTGTAATAATGTATACATTATTACAACTTGCTCGATATTCATTACCCCGTGTATAAACCATAGTTCTCCAAAATATTAAACTTGATACTAAAAATAGTTTTTCGAAAAGCAAAGATAACATTCAATCTGATTTCATAAACTCTCACCAGCTCCTACCGCTATATTTACACCCCTTAATCTTATTGCTCTTAGTAGATCAAAAGTTTAGCCTGAACTATATTACTGGAAATACAAAATCCATATGTCATGCTACAGCACCTATATTCCTAGCTCCTAGTTCTGTACTTTCTTGACTAGCTTATACACAAAACTATACCCTATAAAGAATCGAAAACTTACTCCCTAGGGAAAACCTTAAACTCACTCGATACTGATACTATAGGGAAAAAGGGGCTATTATCAGCAATAGAAATATATTCAGACCTAGAACCTAGTGTCCTTCCTTCATCATATCTATGGAAATCTGAGCCTGCAAGCATCTCCAGCCCTAAGCTTTTTGCCATTATACTAAGAATACCCTCATAGTCTCTTTGTTCGACTTTACCTAATGGTTCACTTGTATCTGAAGGAATATAGTCATAAAATACCTCCAATCCATCCACGCCTGATCTCTGAACTATACCTTGAACTACTTCTGCGCTAGTACCTCTGTATAAATATTCAATTGGATGAGCTACACTCGCCACCCCTCCGGCATTATGTATACAATCAACTGCATTTTTTGGGGAAACAGAACTCTTTGGTACAAAAAATACACCCCCTTGATTCATAGTGAGTTCAATAAAGTGACCTACTGACCTAGCCTTTGTACCAAGTAATGAAGTGATTATATCTTCAGGATTCTGTGCTAATACAGCTTCTGCTAAATTGTATTTAGTAACTGATACTCCATCTGGAATGGCTTCTCTGTTAAGCTCTAAACCTTGAGATTTAATTTTTTGAACCAAAGCATCTGCATAATTACTTCTTGCTTGTTTCTGAAGGTCAATAAATCTACTGATAGCATCATGCCCTGGATCAAAACCATGCCCCAATACATGAACCCCAAGATTTGCTTCTTGATCATATGTAGAAAATTCAACCCCTGGAATAAGGATTATTCCTAATTCTAGGGCATGCCTAGCCAATGACTCACCGAAGGTAACTTTATCATGATCAGTAATCGACAATCGAGATATACCTAACTCAGATGCATCTTCAATTAGCTGACCAGGATCTAGACTTCCATCTGATTTATTTGAATGGCAATGTAGCTCAATACTAGGCATCAAACAACCACCTACTAACAAGCTGAGTTTCATTCAACAATCTTCTATCAAAAAGATCTTTCATCTCAGGACTACTAGTAACTTTTCTGTACTTGGAAGAGTGATTTGTACATAAAAATTCTAAGAAATCTTCAGGAGTATATGCCTGGATCATAATTGATACCAACCTTAGAACTTCTTGAAGTTCAATTAACTGGTCTTTTTGTTGCTCGAGTTCCATAAACTGCATTCCCATTAATACATCAGCCAGTAAGTCATATTCATCACCACTTCTCGTTGGTTTCCATGACATATACATAGATAGTGGGCTAATACTTATTGGTGCTAATACTTCATTTCTCAATGCATCATTAAGTTGTTGTTGTAAATATAATACATCTTGTAATGTTACGATATGAAGATCTATGGGGAAATTACTACTTTCTAAAGACTGAAAATCAATAATTGACCTTGCTGCCGTTCTAATATCTCGATCACTAGATTTATAACCTTTTCTTGCAAATATATCTTCTATAGAGCTCAATCTTTCTAGATCATGTTTAATAGTATCATCTTGAAAATATATCCAAATGTCTAAATCAGGCGAAAATTTTAACCAATCTCTTGGCTTAATATCTGTCTCAGGACAGCCTACACAATCTATCTTGAAATCACTTATAGACCCTGATCCAGTACAGCGAATACATGTGTCAAGAAAATTATCGACCGATTGACGACTCTGTAAACCACCTAGACTATCGGCAGGCAATATGTCTAGCAACTTCACCACTAGGCAAGATGATATCTTCCTCTACATCCCAAGCATCTAGCGGATATCCGGATATAAATACCGCCTGTGCCGATATATCGTTAGCTATTCTTGTCACCTCTCCCAATTGTCTCTGAAACTCTTGATGAATTTTTTCAGGGTTATGTAATGTATCATGGCCAAATTTCCTCAAGCCATCCAAAACCTTTGCACTCGATGATTCAATATTGTGAGTTCTATCCATATTAAACCAACCCCACTACTTGTTTGACCTGTTCAATCTTCTGCTCTGCTATCTTTTGACAGTACTCTTTTCCTTCATCTACTACCCTAATGAGCATTTCATGCCCTGCCCTAAAACTTTGATATCTATTTTGTAAATCAGACAACTTATCAATCACCAATACTGCTAAATCCTGCTTGAATTGACCATACCCAATATCAACATAACGCTTCTCTATCGCTTCTATTGATAAATCACCCTCAAACCCTCGATATATATCAATTAGGTTACTAATAGCAGGTTGTCGATCCGGATCATACCGCACTTCACCATATTGATCTGTTACGGCTTTGCTTAACTTCTTATGAATTAGTTCAGCTGAATCCTCTAGTAGGACAAAACTCATCTGATTGTCACTACTCTTGCTCATTTTCTTGGTCGGATCTTGTAGATTCATGATCCTTGACCCCTCCTGAACTATTTGACCCCTTGGTACTACAAATACCTCACCATAAAGATTATTAAATCTGCTAGCAATATCCCTAGTCAATTCAATATGTTGCATCTGATCATCTCCAACAGGCACGATATCAGTACTATAGAGTAAGATATCAGCCGCCATCAAGACTGGATAATTATAAATACCAACCAGTAGCCCTTCTGGCTTCTGACCAGCAGACTTATCCTTGAATTGAGTCATCCGATTGAGCTCACCAATGGTCGTATAATTGTCTAATATCCAAGCAAGCTCACTATGAGCAGGAACGGTGGATTGAACCATGATTTTTGTATTACTCCTAGTCGGGTCGATTCCCATCGCAAGCAACCAAGCAACCATATCCAAGGTACGTTCCTTAAGTTCCTCTGGATTTTGTCTAGCTGTAATAGCATGTAAATTAACAATACTAAATATTAGCTGACTATCTGAATTATCTTTTTGTAGCTCCACCCACTGCTTCATTGCCCCAATATAGTTTCCAATAGTTGGACGGCCACTCGGCTGTATCCCCGAAAATATCCTAGTCATATCTATAGAGATTTTAACACACCGCTCTTCCCTCACCAACCCTCACTACTCCTTTACCCATGCCAAGCAATGCCGCATCGGACTTCCATTTTCGAGGTCTGACCTCGAAAATAGCTACCCTAACAGATATAAAATTGCGAGGTCTGACCTCGAAATGGGATTTATGGTTGGAGTAATAAAAGAGCTATTGGTAGCTTCTTATTCTTCCAACAATTACTACAATTAGTATTGCTAGACCGAGAAACCTGCGCCAAAGATTAACTCCATGGCGAATTTCTAGATAAGCCCAGTAGATCAAACTAATATCCCTAGCCAACCCAAAGTAATAGCCAATCGAGAATCTACCAAGTACCCAGCTCGCTAATCCGAAATAAAACCAGAGCTTCAGGGGCAGATTGGCTGACTGAATAACAATAATCCTGCCCTGACTATCCCTAAAGCATCTATCTACCAGGGAGTTTTTGCATTGACCGACAAATTGACTAACTTTCATCGGTCATTAGCTAAGTAAGTTATCTTCTGAAGGAATCCTTAACCCTGCTCTTGATATTAATCAACCAAACCAAGCTGGCTATTACAGTAGCAGCAAGTGTGATAGTCACTATCCCGGCACCAGTCTTTGGTAGTTGTTTGACCTTATCAATTAGGCTATCTTTTGCGTCTAAGTAATCTGGTATACCATTACCATCTTTATCCAGAAAGCTCTTAGGATCATCTGGATCTGTTCCATTTTGCTCTTCTACATAGTCAGGCACTCCGTCACCGTCAGTGTCCAAGTAGTCATTAGGGTCGTTGGGGTCTGTGCCTTCTTGTTCCTCAATATAGTCAGGTACGCCATCCTCATCAGTATCATTATAGTCATTAGGGTCGTTGGGATCAGTACCATCTTGTTCTTCAATATAGTCGGGTACTCCGTCATCGTCAGTGTCGATATAGTCATTAGGGTCATTAGGGTCTGTACCATCTTGCTCCTCAATGACATCAGGGACTCCATCACCATCTGTATCAGTGTAGTCGTTAGGATCGTTGGGGTCTGTACCATCAATTTCTTCTTGATAATCTGATACTCCGTCACCGTCAGTGTCTAGATAATCATCCGGGTCATTGGGATCTGTGCCATCTTGCTCTTCGACATAATCAGGTACTCCGTCACCATCGGTATCAATCTCTTCTAGGTAGTCAGGGATCCCGTTATTATTTTCATCGACAAAATCATTGGGATCGTTAGGGTCAGTGCCATCTTGCTCTTCGACATAATCGGGTACTCCATCAC
>JAGOAT010000019.1 GCA_017983775.1 Candidatus Saccharibacteria bacterium
GGATTGGGTCAGCGGATAGTAAACTCTTGTACCAAAAATTTCTTCTTCATATCCTGATATCATAGAGGTTCTAGTCCCCAAAGTAATACCAGGAACAAAATTACTGCCGGGGGAAGCTACTGAATTACCCAGCAAATCAAAACATTCTATAAAATTTGTATATAAATTGCCTGATATATGGAAGGCAAATGTATCAAATAGATTGCAAAACCCAGTTGGGTTCATCGAGGTGTCATATATAGTAATCATATTCCTGATAAAAGCAGTGCCACTCATCCCGGAACTGGTAGCCGAGAATCCCACACAACTACTAGCCAGCGTCAGATCAAAGCATCCGATTATTTCATTATTGGAATCTTTACTCTTTGCAAGATAATAAACCTTGTCACCAATCAATTGCTGCTGTGCAAAAAATTTGTTATCACCAATAGCAGGACTTGTAGTTGCTACAGGATAGCCACTACAAACGCTTGTCGGCATGGTGGTAATATCAGCACAATAGAAATTGCCATCCTTTCCATATGTATAGATCTTTCCTTGATATTCAACGGGATTAGCCAGGGTAGTAAACAATTTTGCGTCCAATACACTAGCTGGTACTTGTCTTGGAATACTTGCCAGCTGAGTATATCCACAATTTGTATAAGTATTCAAGTCTACACAACCTATACCGACATCATTGGCTCTTTGTGCAATATAATAGGCGTAGTTATCTCTCTGGACTACCTCATTGAAATATCCAGACCAAATATCCTGGGTACCTGTTCCAAGTGGTGAGCCTGGATCACTACTAAAATAACTAGGCCAACTACCAGTTGTACAGATTGCTGAAGTAGACATATCGACACAACTAATGGCATTGGTATGTCCGTAGTGATAAAAGGAATAGATCTTGCCATCATAAATCACAGGTACATATCCGTCACCACCTGTACCAGCATTGATAGTCGTAGCTGGTGGGCTATCAATCACTCCACCGAAACCATTTAATCCACCAGATATAAGTCCACTAGACATAGCCTCCAAACACTTAGTATCCTCACTCTCTAGGCCACTAGTGTTACATCCCAAATCATCATAAAAGCTGGAATCCCAACTATAATCAATCCCTCCAGCACTATCATTGACGCTAGGTAGCACTAAACTACCTGGCACATATTCTTGATCACCAGTAATAGAGTCCTGAAGCTTCAATTCCGTAGTACCATCTGTTGTCAGATCGACTGTCCAATCAATTGTTCCTCCACGATCGACATTTGTAGTCGAATTCGCTGGACTACTAGCCACTCCTGATTTAGCTAGGGTATTAGCTGCCTCTAAGCTAACACCGTTGACCAATGGTAATGCCAAAAATATCAATATGGCCAAGCTATTAATTATCTTTGTATACAATTTATTTTGAAACACCTCTCCTCCTCTCTTAAACTTACACTTACCTTACTAGTGTACGCTAAGTGCTTACGCTTGTAAATAAAAACCCCGATATTATATCGGGGTTTTTATTCTGATAAGGTAACACCTAGGGCTTAGTTGCATCAACCCCTTTACATAATTTCAAACCTGCGACCAGAAACAGACCCAGACTGACTATCGATATCTGGATAAATAAACTATTATCTGACCCGGTATTTGGCAAGACTTTGACTTGAGAAATGACATCCGACTCACAATCGGCCTTGACCATTAAATTTGCACTGTCCAATATAGCCGATGTATTCTCAACCACACTAACAAACATACCTTCATTGGTTGGGTCAAGGTTTATCCAGGCTACCAAACCTTGATTAACTAAATACAGCCTATTTGGATCATCGCTAGCAAATATTATATCGTAAGCATTAGAATTACCAGAGGGTAGGCTAGCATATAACCCCGCTGGTATTTCATATAGACCGTACAAGATTAGATCCCCATCGGCACCACCATTGAAGCTTGATATGTCAATACTAGAGAAGTTAAGTATATCATTTGGATCATAATTATAGATATATAGATATTGGCCACTATCAGAAATGTCTAAAGACATAGAACTTGAACCACCATTGTTGATTGGGTTATAGCTAGCCAATATTGATCCATCAGTAGTATTAACAGCATCCACTTGATAGTTATTGCTAGGTCCAACAAACAAGGTTGTTCCGTCTTGATTTATCACAATAGATGTACTATTCTGCCGGTAAGCTGCTGAACCACTACCCGTCAAAAAAGTATCTTCAATATAGGGGTTTAATGGATTAGATATATTAATCTTACTAATAACAGTTGCCATGGACGGATTATTGATAGAAGTAGCTACATATACATAATCACCATATTGCACTAAAGCAGCAGCCTCACTATCTATGCCTAGATCTACAGTCGCTACTGGATCTTGAGTCTGATAGAACTCTATGTATCTCCTATTTACACCGATACTTACTTCATAGCCATTAGCCAGTGTTACAGCCCAATCAGAGAAATAATTTTGACTAAAGCTATTAGTTGCTGGAAAAATACTGTTTTCCAATACAATCTGATTATCAGTACCACAAACTAAATCAACATTTCTAAGTTCCCAATTGCCATTAATATCAGTCATAGTTTCAGCAACAATTCTACCATCAACTATTTGGTGAATGTAGCTATCTGGACCGCCTACACCGTTGATAGTAATACTCTGTTGATCTACTGTAGAACCATCTACTGGTGAATTGATTATTAAACCTCCTCCAGCTTCAGCTACGAATCCAGTAGCAAGCAACTGGGCTGACAAGGCCAATGCCAATGATACCTTCAGGATGGTAGTCTTGATATCCTTTTTTTTAGACTCATTATAAAAATTAATCCTACTCATAGCCCGATTACTCCTTGTATTAATAATGTATAAATCTTATGTCTACTATTAATACTTGTCAATAGAATAATTAATATATCAAGAGTGGGCTAGATTCTTCTTAGCTCAAGCTACTCTTTCGCAATTTGTAGACTGAAAGAATAATAGCTGAAGCAACTACAC
This sequence comes from Candidatus Saccharibacteria bacterium, assembly GCA_017983775.1. Lineage (NCBI taxonomy): Bacteria > Candidatus Saccharimonadota > Candidatus Saccharimonadota bacterium. The sequence goes on from JAGOAT010000019.1 coordinate 2,996, forward strand.
TAAAGATAGCTACAGGGATACCAGCTTTTGGTAAGGTGGTTACCGGAGTAGTATTGTCTTCATCACACTGTGTAGTATCTGGTAGACATCTGTCTAGTGGGGCTGAGTCTTCTCCATCTACCACGCCATCTTCATCAGTATCGGGATTAGTAGGATCTGTCTCACTGCCTTGATCATAGAGACCATTACCATTTGTATCTTCTTGACCGTTGGTTAATCCATCATCATCACAATCCCCATCTGGTAATGCATAAGGATTTGGACTACAAGGATCCATATAATCAGTACCATCAGTCATCTCTTGATCATCACTAATACCATCTCCATCAGTATCAGTTCCTACACTTGGACAAGCACTATCATCATAGGTGATGGTTACGGTTGGCAATGATGTTGTTACTCCAGCTGTTAATGGATCATACTGGATATGCTGGACTATAGTAATCAAGTCTGAGAGATCAGCCATAGTGTAACCACTCAAGTCATACACGGCATCCAGTAACCCATCATCAGGAAGTGGTGTCTCTCCTGCTTGCAACATACTAGTATCAAATCCTCTAGATATTACATCAGGCCCACTAAATGCACTGTTCAATAAACTACCCTCATTGATAGTCAAGAGTGTTAGTGGAGCAACTAAATTATAGTCTCCAGCAATTAGCATAACTCCATTGCCGTCTATCAAATTAGAATTGGAATTTGAAACTGTAGTGCTGACTCTGACAGATATTAAATCCGCTGAATCAGCACAGACATCTGATGCAAATCGATAACCAAAGAAAGTTGTCAAACCAGTCACGCTACTGTCTACACTACCCGTCATATCTTCAAGACACATCTCAGAAATGCCATTACAATCTATGCCAAGATTTCCTAATTCAATAACAGACAATGGTACTAAATCTACATCTGTAGTCACCTCAGCAGCCTCCAGTCTCGGAGATGAGAAGCTCATTACACTTCCTGCCAACAATAGTGCTGCTGCTATCATTAATTTATTAATTATTTTTTTCATATTATTCTCCTATATAAACCTTAGCTCAAGCTACTCTTTCGCAATTTGTAGACTGAAAGAATAATAGCTGAAGCAACTACACTAAAGATAGCTACAGGGATACCAGCTTTTGGTAAGGTGGTTACCGGAGTAGTATTGTCTTCATCACACTGTGTAGTATCTGGTAGACATCTGTCTAGTGGGGCTGAGTCTTCTCCATCTACCACGCCATCTTCATCAGTATCGGGATTAGTAGGATCTGTCTCACTGCCTTGATCATAGAGACCATTACCATTTGTATCTTCTTGACCGTTGGTTAATCCATCATCATCACAATCCCCATCTGGTAATGCATAAGGATTTGGACTACAAGGATCCATATAATCAGTACCATCAGTCATCTCTTGATCATCACTAATACCATCTCCATCAGTATCAGTTCCTACACTTGGACAAGCACTATCATCATAGGTGATGGTTACGGTTGGATAAGAAGTAACTGCACCATTTAATAGTCCATCACTTAAATCATGCTCTACCAATACAATCAAGTTTGATAGATCACCAAAAGTATATCCCATTAGATTAAATTCTCCCTCTATCAATCCTTCATCAAGAACTGGTATCTCTCCTATGCCCAGGAAAGTCGAATTGATACCCCTAGATATAGCTGATACACCACCAAATTCATACAGATTGCCACTACTGACAGAAAAATTAGACAATAATGCTGGCCCAGAAGAATCACCCATCATCATTAGCACTCCATCCTCATCAATCAAGTTTGGCAAAGAGCCACTAACAATAAGGCTACTGGTTGCAGATATCAGATCGGCACTATCTGCACAGATATCGGCTGATAGTCTGTAACCAAAGAAGGTAGTATTCCCCGTAACGTTACTGTCAAAAGAACCACTTGGTACTTCGACACAATCTATAGCATCATCAACACAAGGTATACCTAGCGTTCCTAGTTCACTATTACTTAAGGGGGTCAGGTCTACACTAGTAGTCACCTCAGCAGCCTCAGCTTGAGATATCCCAAAGCCGAATAAAAATCCAACTACTAAGAGGATCATCAGTCCTTTTAATTTATTTACCATCTATTCCTCCAATTTTATTTTATTATCCTTAAGCTTATTGTATGCCAACTTTGGTATTATAGCAAGCTCAAAATTATAACGACATATCTAATAAGATATTTCCTTGGATTTCTAATAAACCCTTACGATATTTGCCTGATGTTCTTCAAAAGTTCTGGCATAATGGACTTCTCCATTTGGGTCAGCTAGAAAATAAAAATAATCGTTATTCTCTGGATTGATTACCGCTAAAATTGACTCAAGCCCTGGGTTACTAATCGGAGTTGGTGGCAAACCAGTATATAGGTAAGTATTATAAGGTGAATCAATCTTGAGATCACTAGCAGATGTTGCCACAGCCTTGGTTTGATAATTAATAGTAGCATCACTATCTAGCTTCATCCCAATCCTTAATCTATTGAGAAATACTCCTGCAATCAATCTCTTGTCTTGGCTAGTCCTCGCCTCTTTTTCAACAACAGACGCTAGCTTGAGCACTTGGTACCAGTCAAGACCATCTGGCAATACTTGGTCGGCTAGCTCATTATCAAAAATCTTGTTGAAATGGTCTATCATCAAACTCACTAACTGACTCGAACCCTGGTCAACCCCCAAGAAATATGTGTCTGGAAACATGAATCCCTCCAGACTATATATCCTTCCAAACTGTTCTGGCAATTTATTGATTAGCTCTGAATTATCTAAATAATCTTCAAAATCGAGAAAACTATCACTGATCTGTACTAATCTACTGGCTTGCTCATCTATTCTCAGTCCTTCTGGGATAGTAATACTTAGACTGGCAGGCGTTACTAGTAGATCATCGATCATTTGATCAATACCGTTACGGTTATTCAATAAATACTGACCTTGATGTAATTCAGGAGAACCTTTTAATTTATAAACTAGCTTGACCACCAATCTATTTCGAGCCAACCCAGCATCTATTAACTTAGCACTAACGTCATCAAAGCTATCACCATATTCTACTACGACTTCTTGATCTATCACTGGCAATCTATACCAAGATAACAGACCAAAGAGAGCAATTACCAAGAATACCAAGCCTGCAATCCAATATCTTCGAAGCCTTGACTTGATCTTTGGTAAATCCATTAAACAAACTTGATGTATTATCTATTCTTGATTTTCTGTCGAAATAGATCCATCATCTCCTGAAGCTTGTTCTGCTTGAGAGTCAGTATCTTGCTCTTCTTCTCTTGGCTGACTAACCTTTACAATCATCTGAGTATCGTCGAGTAAAACTTCTATCCCAGATGGAAGCTTGAGGTCTCGAACTAAGATTGAATCACCAACATTCTCTAATACCCCTAGATCTAATTCTATGGACTCGGGTAAGTCTTTTGGCAATGCATTGACCTCTAGTTGATAGACCTCTTGACTTAACTCACCACTATGATTTCGTACTGCTAGAGAATCACCCGTGAGAACGATTGGGACCATTGCTGTAATCTTATGTCCAGCCTTGACCAAATATAGGTCCATACTCAATAAGCCACCCGTAACTGGGTTTGGTTGGTATTGATGAACCAAAAATCTCAACTCTTTACCGTCCAGTTCGGCCTCGAAGATATGACTTGAACCAGCTTCCACCCACTGTTTTGCTAGCTTTTCATTGACCTGAAGGTGCTGATTGTAATCTGAGCCTCCATAGATAACTGCTGGAACATAGCCCATATTGCGCAATTTCTTAAGATCCAACTCCTGACGCTCTTCTAATACTACTTTCTTCATATATTATCCTTTCTGATTATACTTGCGAATCGAGGAAATTCTTAAAATCTAATATTTCCCTTGGGTTAATTGCTAATTGATGGCCAACCACGCTCTCCTCACCAAAAGCAAATTTGTCGACTGGCTGATGGGAGACTGTACTACTGTCTTTGGGCTGGCTAGTCATCACACTGACATTGACTGGCATTTGACAATTATGACAGTTTAATCTGATAATCAACTGATTGCTGGCTTGATTGGTCACCACTAAATCAGATAGATTGTACTGGGAACTACAACTAGGACACTTGTATTGTCCACGAATCTTACTAATGATATTTGCTATAAAATTTTGATTCATGAGTAATATTCTAGCGTTTAATCACAAAATTGTCTACCAGGCGCAATGTCAACACAATGCCCAGAATACCAACACTAGCCAATACTACTAATTTCAATAAAGTTGTAGCATAGATAGCTATTAATCCAAATATCATGGTCAATCCATAGTACAAACCCAAAACTTGCCAAGTAGACCAACCTCGATCCAGCAAAACAAAATGCAAGTGGCTCCTATCTGCCATGAATGGAGATTTACCATGTAATAATCTTCTTACCACTACTATACAGCTATCTAGTACTGGTAAGGTGAATATCAATAAAGCTGTAGCAATCTTAGTGCCTGAAATAATTGCTAATATTGCAAATAGTACCCCAAGAAAGTAAGACCCTCCATCCCCCAAGAAAGCTTTTGCTGGTGGACGGTTAACTAACCAAAACCCCAAAGCTGTAGCACTGATCATTAATCCAAATCTAGCGAGATCTGGCTGATTGACCAGAGTCCTAGAGGCAATCGCAGCGATAAATACCCCACTCAAAACACTAGTACCGGAGACTAGCCCATCTACACCATCCAAAAAATTAAAAATAACAGGTATAGATACTAGCCAACCAATGCTTATTATCACAGCAGTCATTCCACCAAAAACCAAAAGCCCAGAACTAAAAGGATTACTGACACTATCAATCCTGATTCCACTAATGACCAGCAAAGCAGACAGGCTCACCAATAGCACCAACTTAACCCTACCATCAATTCCCTTCCAGTCATCGATCAGCCCGATCAAACCAAACCCATTAACGATAAGTAGCTGAACTGGGTTAATAAAGCCAGTAAGCAGTACTGCGACATTCAGCGTGATTATAATAGCTAATCCACCCCAAGAAGTTACTGGGACCTTATGTCTCTTTCTGGGATGATTGGGATAGTCAAGTACTCCCAAGTTTCTGGCAAATCTTTCCACAGGGTAAAATACTAAATATGTAGCTAGTACAAACAATAAGTATTCAAATATTGCCGTCATGTACTATCTATTATAACGCAAACCAAAATATCGCTTGCAACCCATTCGACTTCTTTCAGTTGAGTATCTATTTATTCTAGCTGTCTATAATGTGATGCCAAAGCATCAGAGGAAACCAAAAGTAAATGTGTGCCAAGTTAAAGTGTAAAAACCACTAACATACCAGATCTAACCGATCATGCCACTACCACTATGAAGTAGTGTAACAATCACCGCCATAATCAAGCTTGCCTTGATAAAAGCATGGTGATGATGGTTTGAGCGGTGAATATGTCGCCTACTATAAACTATTGCAAACTCCATAGCAATAATGAGAAATAGAGGTAGGAGTAAGATTAAGCTCAAACGGATCGCCCAATTATAACTGGCAATATTAGCACTCAATCGACTAATAGTCTGGTCTACCCAGCTACTCTCTTGGGTTAGATTACCAGGATCTAGATTGACCGAATTGGTATCCCAGCTCAAAGCTGACTGATCTTTATAAACTCCATAGCTTTTTGTAGGGTTTTGTAAATACTGGAGTAGATCATATTTGAGCTCTGGCTCCTCCAATTCACGTGCTTCCTCAACTACTGGGGCTGGATTTTCCTCCTGAGTTACCTCGGAGGCTTGTGGGGTAGTTTGCAGTGGTTGAGTGCTTACTACAGGCGTTTGGACAGGGTTGGGAATTACTGCTGGAGCAGGTTGGGCTGGTGCTGGACTAGCCGCCGGTGTGGCTACTGCGACTGGTGTAGCATAGTGCGCTACCACCAAAGTGGTTTGTTGGCCTTGCAAAGTACCATTGACCACTGCGTAACCAACTTCAGTGAAATTGTTACCCAAGACATTGGCTCGATGGGTAGGACTTGCCATCCAAGCATTGACTACACCACTACTTGTATTGAAATCCTTGGCTAGATTTTCTCCAGCACTACTATAGCTATATCCTGCAGCTCCAAACCAATACCAAGGACTGACGCCACTCGGTGAAACGTGAGCCCAATAGTTATTATTGACCATATCAATTGCTTTTTGATAAGCACTATTAGCGAGGGTTTGATTATAGGCTAGAGCTGGCAAACCATTTGCAGTCCTCTGGGCATTGCTTAGTGAATTCAGACTGCCAGCATCAATGTTTGTTGCATAACCCAAAATACCAGGATGTCCAGATATCGCTATATTGAAGGCCAACTGCATACCGATCACAACCAACCCAAATACTGACAACATCGACCATCTAGTCAAATGTGGTCTATGCAAATTACCGTGATGGGGGATAAATAGTGACTTAAGCTTGATCATAGATTTATTTTTGTTTTAGCACTAGCTTTATATTAGACTATTGAAATCAGAAAATCAATAGACCATAATAGCATTATATTTTTGTATTGTCCTGACTCTTAATACAAATACTGGATCCTCCATAATTTCATACGGCAATTTGGTTGGGTGACACGCGAAGAGCATTGTCATCCTCCGAAACCCGTCCCTTGTCTTGTAATCCTCCGAAGTCCGAAGAACTTAGAGAGAATCCAGTATTTTCTATGCCTAGTCTGAGGTGATAATTTACTACTTGGCGTATTCTTCAGCCCGAGTCTCACGAATTACATTGACCTTGATAGTACCCGGAAACTTCAGGGTACTTTCTATCTTGTTAGCTATATCTCGAGCCATACGTAATGCAGAAAAATCATCTACTTCATCTGGTCTAACAAATATTCGAATCTCTCGACCCGCAGAAATAGCATATACTCGATCAATACCACTAAACTTCTTGGCAACATTCTCTAGATCAGTCATTCTTTTACCAAAATCCTCAACACTATCATTACGAGCGCCTGGTCGACTGGCACTAATTGCGTCTACTGCTCTAATAATCATGGCCTCAGCAGTGTTGGCCTCAATGTCATCATGATGAGCTTCTACTGCATGACCGATAGCTGGATCAATACCATACTTATCACAAAGCATCTTACTTAAGTGGTGATGCTTACCTTCAAGTTCATGGGTAACAGCCTTACCCAAATCATGTAACAGAGCAGCAGTTCTTGCCACCTGAACATCTGCACCAATCTCATTGGCAATCACTACGGCCATCAGACTCATTTCAATAGAATGCTTGAGAACATTTTGACCATATGAAGTCCTAAACTTCAATTGTCCCAGATAGTTCATGATCTCTTTGGGTAAACCAACCACACCAACCTCCCTACAAGCATCTTCAGCGGCTGCCAAAATAATCTTATCAATCTTCTTCTCTGCCTTGCGATAAACCTCTTCAATCTTGCCGGGATGAATCCGTCCATCTTTAATCAAATCTTCTAATGCCACCTTAGCAATCTGTCGTCTAATTGGATTGAAACCTGAGATTGTAATCATGCCTGGTGTCTCATCAATCAAAATATCTACACCACTCAATGCTTCGAGTGATTGAATATTTCGTCCCTCTTTGCCAATAATCTTACCTTTGATATCATCCGAGGGAATAGAAACCGATGTAACCGTTCTCTCAGCCGTTTGCTCTGAAGCAATCCTTTGCATTGCACCTGATACGATCTCCCTGGCATAATCTTCTGCTTGCTCCACTGCATCTGCTTTAAGTTTGGATACTAGTCCCATTAATTCTGGCTGGATCTCCTGCTCAGTCAAATTGAGGAGTTCTTGTTTGGCTTGATCTTTAGTTAGCTTTGCTATATTGCTCAACTTTTCAGACTCTTGGCTTATTAGATCAGTTAATTTATCTTCAAGAATTACTACTGCCTTCTCTTTATCTGACAATTCAGTCAGCTTGGTTTCTAGATGCTCTGACCTGTCATCAAGCTTAGTCTGTCTCTGACTTAGTAGGGTTTCTTGTTCTTCAAGGGTTTTTCTTCTAGATCTTTCTTCTTCTTTTGCATCATCAATAACCTTGATAGATTGCTGTTTAGCTTCTAGCAAGATATCTTTTGCTCGATCCTTTGCCTTGTCTAGGAGATTATTGGCTTTTTGATCTACTTTAACCCTATTCTTCTTTTCAGCCAAAAATAAGACTCCTACCCCAAGAAGAAGCCCGACGATAAATGAGATAATAAACATAGTTTTTCCCTTCTATCCTAGATCTAAATAGCCACAACTTTTAAGATCCAACCCTAATGACCAATCCAAAAGTATTACAAAATCTAAGAAAAATTATTAATTTAATAAAATAAGAATCCAATAAGTAGCCTGAACTACATTTCAATTATATCATCAGCAAACCAAAAACAAAAACTCTCATGCTTGTATCAATTAACTTCTTGAGATAATATTAAAGTAATATTTTTGAGTGTTTATACTCTTATCCAACCAAGGAGGTAAATTATGCGAAAGCTATCTGGTGCTCGTGCATTTAGTTATCTAATCATTGCCCTAAGCACTCTATCACCAATCCAAATATTTGCCCAATCCGTAATCTATCCACCAATAGTCTTGTCAGAAATAATCGGCAAACCAAGTGATAACAATCAAGAGTTTATTGAGATCAAAAACCTCTTTGACTATCCAGTCTTTCTTGAGGGATGGCAGATTATTGATCAATCTGAAAAAGCCTACACATTTGGCAAGGTAGTAATTGATCCCGGCCAATATCTGGCAATCGGTAAAGATACAAGCAAGTTATCATTAAACAATGATCAAGAAACTATTAGCCTAGTGGATCCAGCTGGTACATTAGTAGACCAAACTAGCTACCAAGATGCACAAACCGATGCTAGCTGGGGTTGGTCAGAGACTGGTTGGCAGTGGCTAGAATCTCCAACACCAAGTCAACCCAATGCTTTACCTGTCATGATCCCAACTGACCAAAACAAATCAGATCAACAAGGCTCAGTTGGCCAATCCACTCCCTCTGCCTCTGATAATCAGTCTTCCAAATCCAATGATGATCAATCTATCGGACTCTATCAATACAGCCCTGAAGATTCTGAGGAAACTTCCAGTCAACCCAACCCCTCAAATCTCAACTCTACTAGCCAGCCATTTAGCCAGCCACTGAATTACAGCCAAGACACATTGCCCAGTCAGCCACCTCAAGATATACCCCAATCAACAACCAAAAAATCTTCTTCTAGCAATAAATCATCAAGTAGCTACTTAATTTTTGGCCTGATTGGTGCTATAGTAGGCTATATATTTTATGAATATCGTGATGAAATCAGAAAATTATTCTCTAAACCTAAAACAGATGCAGGATTTGGCTCGGGATTTGGCTCAATTGATCCTCAGCCAGACCGAGAAATCCCAAAAATCAACCTTGTCGGTTCAAGGAACTGGCCTAGTGATTAAACTATCTGGACCCCTAGGTGCTGGTAAGACTAGTTTCTTAAAAAGCTTTGCAAAAGCTCTCGGGATCCAAAATACCATCATAAGCCCTAGTTTTAATCTCCATAGGAGTTACCAATCTAATAACATTACCCTAGAACACTGGGATCTCTATCGACTAACCAACCTAGATGATAATCTCTATCACTCAATTATTGAACAAGTTATGATGCCTGGTACAATTGTTGCAATTGAATGGTTGGATAAATTCAATTGGGAATTTGATAGGCAGATCACAATAGACATATCTTACCTAGCTCAGCCTGATCAGGATTATCAATCTCGTAATATTCAAGTAAAATATCAAAATGACTAATAACAAATCCTATTATCTAGCAATCGATGCGACTCAACCTAATCTAAAGTTGTATCTCTATCAAAGCAACCATCTAATCAAGCAACTTTCTACTCCTTTAAATAGACGTTTGGCAGATCAGCTGATCGGTAAAATTTCAAGCCTAATTAGGCTAAAAGATATTGATGGGATAGTCCTCAGAGACAATACTGGATCATTTACGGGCATCAGAATAGCTGGAGTTTTTGCCAATACTTGGCATTTTTATTCAGGAAAACCCGTGATATCTACCAACGGATCAGATTGGATTGAGTCTGGTATCAGGCGCCTAGATAATGCTACACTAATAGAAGGCTACATTGAGCCAAGTTATCAAAAAGCTCCAAATATTACATTAAGCAAACGGGATGAATTCAAAAAAGATCTTACAACTTAGCATCGCTGCCATACTAATCATCAGTATTCTTAGCTTTATTATTCCAAAAATTTCCTCTATACCTGTTAACCAACGAGATGATTTAAGAGTTGAAGATATTACCAAGATTCAACAAGCCCTTGAATATTATTATGAAGACAAAGGGGTCTATCCAGAGTCCTTAGCAGTTTTGGCCGACAATAACCAACCCTATATTGCTAACCTACCGATTGATCCCCAGGGTAATGATTATATTTATCAACCGAGTCCTACTGGTGGACCCTATACAAAATATTCTCTTTACGCCACCCTAGAAAAACCCGATAAAGCCAACTCAAGTAGCAATAAATTTTTGCTCAAATCTGCCCGCTAGCGGTCTATCAACTTATCACCCTGATCAGTAGCTGCATATAAATGCAAATCGCTAATATAATCTTTCAATTCGTAAGCTTGTGGCACATATTGAAAAATAAAGTTTCTCTTCTCTCCAGCTGATTGAACTGTTACTGTCCCATAACCCAAGGCTGATTGAAAAGGACCACTGACATCGGCACTAACATCCTGGATATTAACTAACCTCAAAGTAGATATTGATTTATTAAAAAGGCTTTTTTGCTCTACTTCAACCAAGTTTTGATTAGTGATGATTATCTTATTGTTATGCCAAATCCAAATACTGGCAAGCATAAAACCAACAGTAAATAGCATGAGAAAAATCGCTATCATAGTTAGATTTATCTTCATTTCACCACTACTAGTAGAAGCTGTCCATGTATAAACAACCAAAAAAGCCACAACCGCCAGCATAGTTATGGCTAAGCCAAAAGCAGGTAACAAATAAGCCCAATGCCTATAGGCAATCCTCTTGACCACCTCATCGTCATTTTGCCCAGGATAATGATACTTTCTATCAGCCTCCATATCAAAATTATAACATGTTAGCTAGATAATTCTCACCCTGAGAGGTCAAGCTTCTTCCTCGAGGTGTCCTCTTGATAAAACCAATCTGCATTAAATATGGTTCATAAACATCTTCAATGGTCTGGCTTTCTTCATGCATAGTGGCCGCCAAGGCATTTAGTCCTACGGGCCCTCCTCCATAGTACTCACTAATGACAGCTAATAATCTTCTGTCCCTTTTATCGAGACCCAGATCATCAATTTCAAGTAAATCCAAGCAATCTCTAACGATCTCATCCGTAGCTCTTCCTTGATTGTGGACATCGGCATAATCCCTAATCCGTTTCAATAAACGATTTGCTATCCTAGGTGTCAATCTAGATCTTTTAGCCAGTAACTCCAATACTGATCTATTACCCTCTACATTTAATATCTTACTAGACCTTTCTAAGATATTAGCAATCTCATTTTCAGAATAGAAATCCAGGTGATGAATCAAGCCAAACCGATCTCTTAATGGTGCTGACAAGCCACCGTATTTGGTAGTGGCAGCCACAACTGTAAATGGTGCCAAGTCCACCCTAACACTTTGAGCTGATGGTCCCTTGCCCAGCATTATATCCAAGACAAAATCCTCCATGCCAGAGTACAAGATTTCTTCAACCTGTCTAGGCAAACGATGAATCTCATCAATAAACAGAACATCTCCCTCTTCTAGATTGGTCAAAATGGCTGCAAGATCACCTGCTTTCTCAATGGCGGGTCCACTTGTGATCTTAATACTAGTACCTAATTCATTTGCTATTACTTGCGCCAAAGTTGTTTTGCCTAAGCCTGGAGGTCCATATAGCAATACGTGATCGATTGGTTGATTACGTTTTCTAGCCGCCCTAATTGCTAGATCAAGGCTAGATTTTACTCGCTCTTGACCAATGTACTCATCGAACCTTTGGGGTCTAAGAGTCACCTCAAGCTCAATCTCTTCAGTAGTAATCACTTTTGGATTGCTATGATCTATCATTTCTTTAATGCATTTAATGCTAACTTTATCTGATCGGATAAACTCAGTCCTTGATCAATTTCACCAACTATCTGCATAATCTGTCCTGATTTATATCCAAGTTGCTCTAATGCTTGAAATAATGGCTGACTGGCTTTTGGCTTCTTGGTCTTATTATCATCACCAATAACCAGTTTCCCACGTAGATCCAAAATAATCTTTTGGGCAGTTCTTTTTCCCACACCAGATATCTGTTCAAACAATTTAGTATCCCCCTGCTCTATCGCTTGTATCAATTCCTGTACCTTATGACTAGATATGATCGTTAAAGCTACCTTGGGCCCAACTCCACTAACTCCAATCAAGCGAATAAATAGATTCTTTGTACCAATATCCATAAACCCATAAATACTAAATTGATCTTCACGAATATGCTCATAAATATGAATATTTAACTCCTGATTCAGTTGGATACTAGCTAAGTCCCTTGTGCTAATTTGAATATCAAAACCAAGCCCTCCAACCATCAGAATAACCCTACCGTCTGGCTGTATATCTTTTATCTCTCCAGCTAAAAATGCGAACATAATAGTATCATACACTAACTACCCCTCAAAACACTACTACGTACTTTGAGGGGACACCTCAAACTGTTTTCGATAAGTCAAAAATAGTCTATAGCTAGATTATGACATATATTAGATAGTCTGTACGGTGTAACGTCAAAGATCCTCAAAAATTGTCAATCTTAAAATATAATTTTAGAACCATGGTAATATTAAGCCAATGGGTAAAAATCAAAGACTAAAAAGGCGACTTGGTCTAAACCTATTGGTACTCTATGGCCTAGGCAATATTCTTGGAGCAGGGATTTATGTCTTGATTGGAGAAGTCAGCAAAGAATCAGGACCATTACTGCCCTTTGCTTTTATTCTTGCTAGTCTAGTAGCAGCCCTCAGTGCTTACAGCTTTGCTAAGTTATCAAGTGTCTACCCAAAAAGTGGTGGTGAAGCAGCCTACGTCCAAGCTGCTTTTAGCAATAAGCTATTACCCCTGGTCACAGCCATAGGAATTGCTCTATCTGGCATAGTGTCTTCAGCTACCTTATCCAGGGGATTTTTGGGATACTTTGATAAATTCATACCAAATACAAATCATAGACTGCTGATGTTGGTACTAATTGGCACAATGACCCTACTAGCGGTAAATCAAGTTGATCGTGCCGTAAAAATTGCTAGCCTGATGACTTGGCTCGAAATATTAGGCCTAATAATGGTCATTGTATCTGGCTGGTTTTACCTTGACAATAAAGATATTCCAATTAATCTCAACCTATCAGCTAGTAACATAGTTGATAATTTTGGATTGATATTATCTGGGGCATTTATAGCATTTTATGCATATCTCGGCTTCGAAGACATGTCGAATATAGCAGAAGAGGTCAAATCACCAAACAAAACTATGCCTAGAGGTATCTATATATCCCTAATTGTTGCTGGCATTATCTATCTATCGGTTGGCTTGATCGCCCAATCAGTACTTGGCATCGATCAATTGAGCAATTCTACAGCACCGCTTAGTGATGTATTCAAAACCTCCACGAACATAGACTTAAATATCCTTGGGCTAATTGGTCTAGCTGCCATCACCAATGGGATACTGATCCAAATAATTATGGTCTCACGCTTAATCTATGGTACTAACCGAGATCATCCCTGGCTTAATATTGATTTTATTAACAAACTGAATCGAAATAATGTACCATCTAGGATTACCCTGATATCAGGTATTGTAATTTTCTTGTTTGCAAACTTGCTAGACTTATCAACATTAGCCGGAGTGACGAGTACTATTCTTCTAATAATTTTTAATCTGGTTAATTTGAGCTTAATTAAACTAAACCATAATGGTACTATACATCTAGGCAAATCT
>JAGOAT010000020.1 GCA_017983775.1 Candidatus Saccharibacteria bacterium
GTTAAGATATAGTAAACTCGAAACAAAAACGAATCAATTTGAGGCAAACACTAAAAGAATAATAAAGTTAGTTCTTTTGTTAAAAATAGCTAAATTTAGGAGAAAACTCAAAATGACACAGGAAATTGTCGAGAATACTAGTACAGAAGCATTAAATCCTACCCGTGAACGGCTAAATAATTTGATTAGGAATATCCTTAGAGCTATAGCTATGGATACCCCCCCAAAACCTTTTGAGGAGCATGGACTAGATTCCGTAGCTTCTGAAGAAGATATCACAGAATATCAGCTTCAATATCTTGAAATACTTCGAAAATGTGCTCAAGCAGCATTATACCTAGCACTGACTGGTGAACTAGAAGAATCAATTAAACCTGAGCATCCAGTACTAGATTCTATTCGAGAACTTGCTGAGTTCCTTCATGCCAACCCTGATGAACTCAAAGGGTTCATCGACCCTAAATCTATAGCTGAGCATGAGACAAACCAAAGGTTTGCCTTATTACAAGAAGCAGTACAAAAAGCAGTACTAGAAGCAGTAGCCAACACCCCAGAGTCTTCCGCGGTTAAGGTGATGGAATATCTACTATCATCAGACCCCTACAATCCTGAATCATCAACTCCAACTTCCAAGTGGTTTGATGAGTTCCTTTATCAGCACCCAGAGCTAGAAGAACTGGATCCCTTATACTATGCAGCCATATTAACCAGTGCCTCAAGGTATCAAGACGCAATTGATCATATCAAGAATAGCCTGAACCTTACTGAATATCAAAAACAAATAATAGTAAGAGAGATCTTGGAAATTCAATTATCCGATCCTAATATCCGCATAGAAGACGTATTTACTCAGATACGTGGGCTTAAAGACTTAACTCCTAAGGATCAGGATTTTAAAATAGCCGAGATCCTTGTCAATCGAGCCTCAAATGACCCCCGTATCACCATAGAAGAGGTATCTGAGCGGATCCGTGGGCTTGAACGCTTAACTCCTAGGGATCAGGATTGGGAAATAGCCAATATCTTTGTCAATCGAGCCTCAAATGACCCCAGTATCCGCATAGAAAAGGTATCTGAGCGGATCCGTGGGCTTGGAGGCTTAACTCCTAGGGATCAGGATTGGGAAATAGCCAATATCTTTGTCAATCGAGCCTCAAATGACCCCAGTATCCGCATAGAAAAGGTATCTGAGCGGATCCGTAAGCTTAAATACTTAGGTTCTTGGGAGCGGGATTGGCACATAGCCGAGATCCTTGTCAATCGAGCCTCAAATAACCCCAATATCACCATAGAAGAGGTGTCTAAGCGGATCCGTGGGCTTAAAGACTTAAGTTCTTGGGAGCGGGATAAGCGAATAGACAGGATCCTTGGCTATCGAGCCTCGAGGGATATTAATACAAAGATTACAGACCTAGAGCCCAATACAAAGATACCCTTCATTAGTAAGGTTATAAAGCTTTATAGTGACCCGACTACCTTACAACGATTATTGCTTGAGTATATAGACTCTAGCGGGGGATCTGTTTCCCAATAACCTTATTGACCTACAGTTACAAACAAACCAGTATACTAATCACTATATCAATAGACGCTGACATATGGGTTTACCCAGTATGATGACTACTGCTTAGTTGATTGAGTACTACAATCAAGACCCTGATCATGCTAGGATCAGAGTAGCAGAGATTTACTGTTAGTTGCATTTGGGGTGGTATTTTACGACTGCTTGATTGATCAAGCCAGTTATGCTTAACTATTACTAGCGTGCAAAATCAAAAATATAATCCATTTGTACTGATTTATTCGGGAATAGTTCTGGCAGGACTGGGTGGTCTTAATTTTATTCTTTTACTCAATAGAGAGGGCCCACTGAGTATTATTGGCATTTTACTACTGAGCTGGATTATGCTTGGCACAATTTATTATTGGTTTGTCTATCCACGCACTCCAAACTATTTTGAGCTTAGTGGCTTTACTTTCTTTTGGATTGGTTGGGGGATTACCGTCACTGATCTTCAGATAATTGACCTAAGTGATAATCAATATTTGCAACTTATTGCCCTAGGCCTAGGAATTGCTCTTTATAGCACTGCTGGAGTTTATCTTGCCTGGCAACTCAAGAAGAGCAATTGGTATCTTATGGCACTCAGAAATCGGATCAATAGTGATGCAGTATCACAAGGCTTAGTAGTCAACTCAATCGCTGACGCAATAATTAGTGTTGACAATCAATTAGGTGTTACGCTGATGAATCCAGCAGCCCAGAAGCTTACGGGTTGGGATCTCAGCCAGGCTAGGGGACTAAATATAGGCCAGATACTCATTCTCTATGATCAATCTGGTAATCAGTTGCAAGAAACCTCACCCTTCTACAAAGTTTTAGCTACCGCCAAGGTAATCAGGGATTCAGATATCTATCTATTTGATAAAACTCAACAAAGAATCGATTTATCTATCTCGGCTGCGCCAAGTTTTGATACCAATAAAAATATCAATGGTGTAATTGCAATCATCAGAGATATTAGTGAACAAAAAGCCACTGAAAGGGAAAAGGATGAATTTATTTCAACCGCCTCCCATGAAATGCGCACACCAGTAACTGCCATCGAGGGCAATCTCTCCCTAGCCCTCAATCCAAAGCTTGCGACAATTGATGACCGAGCTCGCAAATTCCTAGATAAAGCCCACCAATCAGTCCTCCATCTAGGTAGTTTATTTAAAGATCTACTTAGTACCACTCAGATTGATGACAATGCCAATATCGGCCAGCTTGAGATTGTTAATCTCAATAAGATTCTCAAGAAGGTATTTGAAGAAATGCAAACTATTGCTCAATCTAAGGCGGTAGAACTAATTCTTGACTTTGGTGGCAATGGTGCCGAGAATACACTAGCCCCAAGTGCACCTATTCGTGCCAATCAGGATAAGATCAATGAAGTAGTCTCTAATCTCGTTGATAATGCAATAAAATTCAGTAACCATGGACGAGTAACAATTAGAAGCAAAGTTACGCCTGACTACTGTCTAGTAGAAGTTGAGGATGACGGGATTGGTATTAGTCCAGAGGATCAAAAGCATCTCTTTCAGAAATTTTATCGAGTCAATAATAGCTTTACTAGAGAGATTGGTGGTACTGGCCTAGGGCTCTATATTGCTAGGAATATCATCGAAAAATTTGGGGGAAGAATCTGGGTCAGCTCTATCCAAACTCCGGATCAACATGGGACTATTTTTTCTTTTTCTCTACCACTTGCCAAAGATGCAAACCAAGCCAAAATACCTGAATATTTGCAAAATAATCCAACAAATATGGTAAGATAAATTTATAAAAGTAAAAGGAGAAAACTATGACAAAAGTATTATTGGTAGAGGATGACATCAACTTACGAGACTTGTACTCAGCTAGGCTCAGCGCAGAAGAGATTGAGGTTTTCGTTGCTAGCGATGGGGAAGAAGGTTTGACTATGGCTACAAGTATCAAGCCAGACCTTATAATTCTAGATGTGATGATGCCAAAAATCTCAGGTTTTGATGTGCTCGACATACTTAGACAGACTCCAGGTCTCGAACAGGTGAAAGTAATCATGATGACAGCACTAAGCTCAGAACAAGACCGTCAACGGGGTGATAGACTCGGAGTATCAGCTTATCTTGTCAAATCTCAAGTCACCCTTGAGGATGTAGTAGAAACCGCAATGGGAGTCTTAAATAATTCAATCAACGGTGTCCCACCATCAGCCTTCACTCAGAGTTAACAAAGCCCTAGTCGAACTAGGCCTTGCCAACTCTAGACGTAAAGCTGATCAACTAATTCTCTCTCATCAAGTCAGGATCAATGGTAGATTAGCCCAGCCTGTCAATCAAGTATTGGCTGGTGATATCTTGGAAACTCCGACCAATTCAGCAACTTACCAAGTCAGCTCGCCTAATAAACAACTAATCTTACTAAATAAACCTAAAGGCTACTTATCCAGTCATACACCTCAAGATGCACCAACTCTGTTTGATCTTTTACCTACTAAGTATTCCAGCTATAAAATTGCAGGAAGACTGGACAAGGAAAGTCGTGGGCTTGTAATCCTTAGCCTTAATGGCTCAATTATTCAAAGCCTGAGCCACCCAAGTCAAGATAAGCTAAAGTATTACCAAGTCCAGCTAGATCGTACCATTACTGATTTTGAATCAATAAAAACCTCCTTTATCTCAGGCATTATAATAGACAATCAAACCTATCAAGCCCAAGGTATCAAGCCAATCAAACCAGACCTAGTGGAAATAATCTTGATTACTGGCAAAAACCGCCAAATCCGCAAAATGTTTCAAGCCATTGGCTATCAAGTAGTTGACCTTATAAGGATTAGGATTGGTGATTACCAGCTCGGCGATCTAGGGGAAGGGCAGTATCGAATTGTTCAAACTATGCAAGGGCACCCTAAGTGATTGAATTGATGTTTAATCTCATATTTCTTGGTTTCTCAGCCCTGAATCCGCATATAGATTATGCTGCCAGCCTCAAATCAAGCAACTTTGATATCGATGCCTTCAGATCAGTCCAGCAAGACTTCAGCATGCCTCAGCTCAGTGCCAAACAATTTGAGGTCTACCAGCTCGATACTAATACAGTTATTACTGACATCAATCAACAAGAAAGGTTGCCCATAGCTTCACTGACCAAACTAATGACCGCCCTAATTATTGTCTCCGAAAATCAACCAACACAACAAGTTATTACCCAGATACTTGATCTGCCGAGTGCTTATCACAGTAATTATTTATCAGCTAATTCGAAAACTGATGTCCAAACCCTACTGGAACTAATGCTAATTGTTTCTGACAATCAAGCTGCTCTCAATCTGGCTACCTATAATGCAGGCTCTATAGAAGCATTTGTCAATAAGATGAATCACTATGCCACTGATCTAGGTATGGCTAATACACATTTTGCCAATCCCTATGGGCAAGATGACCCCAAGAATTATTCTACTTCGGATGACCTGATAATACTCACAAAATCCATTCTAAATCAGCCAGTCTTATCTCGAATTGTTGGAACTACCCACCAGATAATCAACTATGATGGACAAAATTTTGAAATAATTAATACCAACAAATTGCTTCCTAGGCCTGATGTCCATGGCGTCAAGACTGGCACCGATACCTTGGCTGGTCAGTGTCTAATCGTGCTTTATCAAAACTCAGCTGGTAGTTTCCTAATCACTATCCTCGGTTCTGACAACCGATATCAAGATGCAACCTCAGTGATCGAACATTTGCAGGTATTAAGTGCTAGTGACTAACACATGGGGTATTTCATCCTCCGAAACCCTCTCTTGTCCTGTCATCCTCCAAAGCTCGGAGAGATTACGGGGGATCCACCCTTCTTTTTATCATCCTCCGAAACCCTCCCTTGTCTCGTCATCCTCCGATTGTCCGTAGGACAATACGGGGGATCCACTTCTACTGACATTTGGATAGTCATTTAATACTAATGCTGGATCTCCGGTCTTGCCCTTCGGGCAACCCGAAGATGACGTAGGGGGGTCATCCCCCGAAACCCGAAGGGTTTACGGGTAACCGGCATTTAATATCTAGAGTTATCAGCAATAACAAGTTGGTTTTAGCTTGAGATTACTATATAATCCTAAGATATGCAACAAGCAACTTTTAGTATATTTGGTAGAACCAACGTCGGCAAATCCACCTTATTTAATCATATGATTGGTCAGCGTCTAGCAATCGAATCAGATTATCTCAACACCACTCGTGATCCAATCAGGCAACCCGTTGAGTTTGATCAGCAAAATTGGCAGATAGTCGACACGCCTGGCCTTGACAAGACGGATGATACTCTCGCAAAATTGGCAATGGATCAGATTGATAAACTCATTGATGACAGTAACGTATGTGCCCTAGTGGTTGATGGAACTGTAGAACCTAGTGAGCTAGACATTAGTCTCGCTAGACGTCTTAGGAGAAGTGGCAAGCCCGTACTATTACTAGTCAATAAGGCTGATATATCAAGCAAGTTTCTTGGACTCGAAAATTATCAAAAGCTTGGTATTAAAGAGATGATACCCATCTCATCTATCCACAACATCGGGATAGACCAGATTAGATCAGCTCTTTCAAACTATTACTCTTTATCGAATAATCAATCAGGTGATCCCAGATCAGAAATTAACATCAGTCTGATCGGAAAACCAAACGTTGGTAAATCCTCACTGCTTAATGCCTTATCCAAACATAAAGTTAGTCTAGTATCTGAAATAGCAGGTACTACCAGAGACCAGATCTCAGCCAATTGGCAAGTGGAAGACCAAACAATTAGTCTGGTAGACACTGCGGGAATTAGAAAAAGTGGCAAAGTCAGTAAACAAATTGAGAAGCTATCCCTCTTGAGAACCAAAAAAGCAATTGAACAGTCTGAAATCTGCCTCCTAGTCCTAGATGCAGAACTGCCTGATGGGCACCTGGATCAAAAGATAGCAGGGATGATTGATCAAGCTGGCAAAGGGTTAATAGTAATCATAAACAAATGGGATAAGATTGATCAAATCGAACAAGAAATTTTCAAGCAAACAGTAGCAAAGTCTTTCCAATTCATCTGGTGGGCTCCAATCGTCTTCATCTCTGCCAAGACTGGACTCGGACTGGACAAATTGGCTGATTTAGTAAAGATTGTTGAGAACAATATTCATCAACCCAAAAGTATCAAGCAAATTGATAGAATCCTCAGTCAATCCTTCCAAAAGCATCCCGCAAAAACTATCAAGGAGCATAAGACTGTCAAGTTTAGCAATGCTAAGCTTGTTGACAACTTGCCTCTGACGATTCAACTCTACGGTCGAGATATTAGCCAGCTTCATTTTTCCTATCTTAGATATCTAGAAAATCGAATTAGAGACCAGCTGGAAATGACTGGTGTCCCGATCAAGATTATCAACCATCCACCCAGATGACGAAACTAATTGTTGGATTGGGAAATCCTGGTAAACAATACCAACTCAGCCGTCACAACCTAGGCTGGATGGTTCTTGACCAGATCGCAACAGATTTAAATCTTCAGTGGTCAACCCATAAGTATAGCCTGACTGCCAAAAATTCTGATCTAATTCTAGCAAAACCAACTACCTATATGAACCTCAGCGGGGAAGCAGTTCAAAAGCTCAAAGCTTTTTATAAACTCGACAACCAAGATATCGCCATCGTCTATGATGACTTTGCCATTGAATTTGGTGCTTTGAGGATTCGTCAATCTGGTAGTGGGGCAGGCCACAATGGGATCAAGTCTGTTATCGGTACCATTGGAGAAGATTTCTGGCGTTACCGGATAGGGATCGGCCCCAAACCTAACTATCAAGCGACTCGAGACTTTGTTTTGGCTAATTTTTCAGACGATGAAGCTACCAGTCTAAACACATTTGTTCCTGCTATAGCTCAATATCTACTAGATACACCTCAACCGACAGACACCACCCTAAATCTTAAGTTTTAAGTTTATCTCTCTGCCCCCTGTCACCATGTGAATTCCTATTTCTTGTTTTGTCATCCTCCGTATTGTCGGTAGTCTGTTTGTCATCTTCCGAAACCTTTCCTTGTTTTGTCATCTTCCGAAGCTCGGAGAGCTTACGGGGGATCCATCTCTCTAGCAAATTGGGATAATACGGAATGCTGGATCTCCGGTCTTGCCCTTCGGGCAACCCGAAGATGACGTAGAGGGTCATCCCCCGAAACCCGAAGGGTTTACGGAGGATCCAGTATTCAATACTCCGAGGAAAACCAAGATTCAACAATACCAGAGGGGAAGATATTATTCTTAGTATTAATTTCAGATACTCAAAAAAAACCAACAAAGCGATGCATCATTCTGGAGTCTAAAATAACGGTTACTCTGTAATAATTTTTAATAATACTTTGCTATCTATCCTATAGCCGCCCAAAACAAAACCTGTTCACTTGGGGTGATAGATTATAGACCTAGAATTGTTGTTATTGTGATAAATCATATGTGTAGATATGATGAGGAATAATAGTGACAGTTATGTACTGTAAGACACAGTCAAAGGTATGGGTTTTGCTTTTGGGGATATGGTAACAGATCTTAATCAATGTTAGAATATCACCATGAAATACGTAATCACAGCCGGTGGACAAGGCACAAAACTCTGGCCTCTATCTAGAGAATCCAAGCCAAAACAATTTCAAAATATCATCGGAGACCAGACTCTGTTTAAGATGAACCTCAATACCTTACTAACAGTAATCGATCCAGAAGATATCATTATCCAGACGAAGGAACGTTACCTTGATTTAGTTCGGGCAGATAACAAATCCGTTCCCGAGAAAAATATTATCCTTGAGCCTGACTTCAAAAACAACCGAGGTCCTGCTGATGGTCTTACTATGGTTTGGCTTGACCATCACTATCCTGATCAGCCTTTTGTCTTAATCCAAAGTGACTGCCTAAGACTACCTAGCGAACGCTATCTTGACACACTCAAATCTATAGAAGAACTCTTGCTAAAAGAGCAAATATTTATTACCGGTGGACTCAAAGCGACTAGACCAGATTTGGGTGTAGATTACCTTTCCTTGGGCGAAAAATTGAGCGAAGTCAATGGGATTAATATCTACAAGATTAGTGAGTTTATTCCAAGAAGCTCTGATTATGCAGCGACCAAGAAGCTTATCCAGAACTATAATGTTTCAACACATACCAATCACAATGCCTACTATCCCAAAAAAATGCTTGAGGCTTACAAGCAGTATCGACCTGATTGGTATCAAGCATTGATGAAAATTGCTCAAGTCTTGGATGATCCTGATCAAGTTACTGCTATCTATCAAACCATGGAATCTGGAGCTACAGAAGAAGTTACCAAACACTTATTCAACTCAGGAGCTTTGGTACTTCTGCCGTTTGAATGGATTGATGTTGGGACTTGGGATAGTATTTACCAAACCTTACGCCATGAACAAGAAGAAATTTACAAGGATGGTCAGGTAGTGGATATTGATAGCCAAAGAAGCCTAGTCAAAGCTAATCCTGACAAGTTGGTTGCTCTGCTTGGAGTAGAAGACTTAGTGGTGGTAGATAGCGATGATGTCTTGCTAGTAGCTGATCGTCATCGTAGTGGAGATATCGGTAAAGTCTTAGCCCGATTAGAGAAGCCTGACCTTGAAAAGTATCTTTAAGCCTTGATAAAAATTACAGTATAGCATGGTTGAAGAGTAGCCTCACGCAGTAAGTTATTATCCTATAGTACGATCTAGACCATCTGCATTGATTATCTTCTATCAATCCTGTACAATTAATCAGTATCCTGTTACCCCTGCTGCTCTTTAACAATTTGATATATATAGGGCCTGTTGGCCGAGTGGTTAGGCAAAGGTCTGCAAAACCTTGTACAGCGGTTCGATCCCGCTACAGGCCTCCAAACAATTAATCCTGATAAACTTATAAATTTGTTTGAGGAATAAATGTACTTATACCATCAATAGGTTTTTATAGTCAAAAAAATTTACCCAACAATCAATGTATGGGCGAGTGGTGGAATTGGTATACACGACGGACTTAAAATCCGTTGCCTAATCTATATGGCTTGAGGGTTCGAGTCCCTCCTCGCCCACCATCATCAATATGGGTGATTAGCTCAGTTGGCTAGAGCATCTCGTTTACACCGAGGAGGTCAGAGGTTCGAGTCCTCTATCACCCACCATTTTCAATTAATCCCTCTATTGGGGCATTAGCTCAGCTGGTTAGAGCGCCTGCTTTGCAAGCAGGAGGTCATCGGTTCGACTCCGATATGCTCCACCATGGCGACTTAGCTCAGTTGGTAGAGCAGAGGCCTGAAGAGCCTTGTGTCGTAGGTTCGATTCCTACAGTCGCCACCATTTTTTAAGTATTATAGTCAAATTTTCTTTTGTTTCCTATATTGTCATCCCCCGTATTGTCGGTAGTCTGTTTGTCATCCTCCGAAACCTTTCCTTGTCTTGTCATCCTTCGAAACCCGAAGGGTTTACGGGGGATCCACCTCTACTGAGATTTGAATAATCATTTAATACATAATGCTGGATATCCGGTCTTGCCCTTCGGGCAACCCGAAGATGACGTAGGGGTCATCCTCCGAAACCCTTCCTTGTCTTGTCATCCTCCGAAACCCGAAGGGTTTACGGGGGATCCAGTATGAAGGTGACGAGAAGAATAATTCAAGGTGAAAACTAATGGGAGTAACTAATAAGGATAGATGGTTGACAGACCCCAAACATAAGAATAAAGTTATAATTAATTATTAGTTTTAGGAGGTCAATATGGATTCAAGTAACAATAAGTCAAAGAAAGGGTTATATTTCATTTTTGCTATTATTATCCTTTGCTTAGTCGCTGCAGGGCTGGTCTTGATGACCAAAGACAATGATCAAGACTCAGAAATTGATTCGGAGCAGACAGCTATTACCTCCACTAAAACCACACTTGATACCCTTTGTCAGATCACCCTTCCAAGACTTATCCAATGTCAAAATCTTGAAAATGACCAGCTGACTACTTATCGTCTTCCTGAAAAGATGGGCAACGCTTCTAGGGTTTCTCCTAGCCCAGATCAATCACAATTTATCATCGAGCTAAATGACAGCTCTATACTTGTAGATAAAGATTTTAACAAAATAGCAGACCTACCGCATGGGGAGGTAGATCAATCCTGGTGGACAGATTTGATGTGGCTGGACTCTGATACTATTGTCTACAGTGCTTCAGTCCAGAATGCTGAAGGTACATCAGAGTCCAGTCTCAACTCTCAAATCTATAGCTATGACATAGTTAGCAAACAAGCAACCCAGCTAACCTCCTATCAAGAAAGCTTGACCTATGCTTACCCTAGTCAAGATGGTACGATGATCTTTTCAAGAATTCAGAGACCCGAACAATCTGAGACAATAGCAGTCATCGGCACTGACGGTACTGTCGAGGAAGTCAAATCAATTTTGAGTACCGACAGAACAGAATTATCAGGTACTATCGACTATGATCGTAACTCTGACTTATTTTATCTAACACAAACTGAATCGAGATCATCAATCCCCCTCAAGCTTGATAAAGACCCGGAGGGTAATTATCAGCTAAAACAAACTAGTAATCAAGCGCTAGAACAAGCCTATCAAGGCCCTAGTATTGAACAAGGAGTAGTAGTCCTAGCACCCAACTCAGATCAGGATCTTTCTGCCCACTATCAATTAATAAATAATCAAAACTCCATCCAGGATCTTCAACTAACAAAAGCTAGTAGCCAAGGATATAGCTATGGGTTACCCTTTGCAATCAGTCAAAATCTCAATCTTGAAACTATAGATAATGGTGCAATTGGTGCAACTGACTATCTCTACTCCTATGTGGACTTACCAACCAAGCTTGGTAGCTACATGCTTGATCTTGTCAAGCAAAATTGCTCTGAGGGTAATTACAACATAGTCATTGTCGACAATCAGATTGATGACAATCAGGCTATAGCAAGATTCAATGGTTGTAATGGACTATCTTATATCGGCTACTACAAGCTCAATGGTACAAACTTTGAAGAAGTCATTAGAACTCAAAATGGTCTTAGCTGCACCAATCTCAAAGAAAACGGTTTTGATCCTGAATTGATCGATACCTGTACAGAATGAATCTTATACTATTACGTAGTTAGACCTAGTAATCTCTTAGCCCCGCCTATTGCACACTCATAGCGGGTCAGAGCTACTATTGATCAAAGTCAGGTAATAAATATATAGACAACGCTTACAGCCATCTGTTTGTGGTTAGACCCTGACAAATCTACCAGTCTTTAAGTCAGTAACTGCGGTATATAATTCGTCTTCAGTATTCATTACTATTGGTCCATACCAAGCAATTGGTTCACCTATGGGTTTACCAGCAGCAATCAAAAACCTGACGCCAGATGAGTTGACAATAAATTCAATACTATTACCATCCTGATTAAACAGTGCAACAGAACCAGACTTAACTATCTGATTGTCAACCATCAGACTGTTGTCAAATACGTATATAAAGACATTATAATCAACAGGCAAAGGTAGCTCCAATCTATCTGCCCGATCAATTTTAATATCCATATAGATGGGATCGGCATAAATATCTCCCAGAGTTGCTTTGGTAGCACCAAATTCTCCAGCAATAATCTTAATTCTTCCCGATTTACCTAGTGCTACCTCTGGAATCTCCTTACTGAGAATTCCTCGATACCTTGGATCTGACATCTTATGTTTGCTAGGCAAGTTTACCCATAGCTGGAATCCTTTAAGTCCCTTGCTACCCTTGGGCATTTCTTGATGCATAATTCCCGATCCTGCTGTCATCCACTGAATATCACCGGACTGGATCGACCCTCTATTACCAATACTATCTTGATGCCAAACCTCACCCTCTATGACATAGGTAACCGTTTCTATTCCTCGATGTGGATGCATTGGAAACCCTGGCAAATAATCAGCAGGATTTTCTGAGCTAAAATCATCAAAAAGTAAAAAGGGATCAAATTTTGGAATATCTGGATTACCAAAGCCTCTATGCAAATGAACTCCAGCACCCTCTATGGCAGCCTTGGCTGAAAATATCTCATTGATAGTCCTGGATTTCTGCATATCCTAGATCATATACTATGGCCGCCAAAAACAAAACCTTACCTTTGACTATATCTTACGATATATAACTATCACTACTACTTCTCATCATGCTTATAGATACGATTTATCACAATAACAATAACTCTAGATTCATAATCTATCACCCCCAAGCGAACAGGTTTTGATTTGGGTGGCTACAGGAGGAGAGTAGCAGAGATTTATCGTTCGTCGCATTGGGGGTGGTGCTTGACGCCCATTTGAATTCATCACAATAGAATATTATAATAAACTTGTTTTTGAATAATTCACCCCAAGTAATGCTATGCAGATCAAGCCCCTAATCAATCAATACAAAATCAATCTTTCTACCAGCTTCTTACAGCTGATCACCCTACTGGTCGGTATTGTTACTATAATTATTCTGATCTGGGAACCTCAAGTCGAAGGGGTCAATCAGACCGCCACCAATTTTGAGATCTATCTTCAGGACCCTTTCTTAGCCTTAGTTTATCTAGGATCTATCCCCTTTTTTGTCAGCATCTATCAAGCTTATCGCCTTCTTGATTATGTCAAGCAGGGAAGGGTACTGTCGACCAAATCACTTGATGTTCTTAGAATCATCAAGCGTTGTTTTCAAATCATAATTGGTACTATAATCTTACTTGAAATGATCATCCTGATCAGCCCCAGCGATGATCATACTGGTGGCGTGATGATCGGAATCATGATTTCGATTGTTTCACTAATAATCATAAGTCTAGCTATAATCTTATCATCAATAATCCAACACATTACTAGCCAAAATTAATCAGATTAGCTAAAATAATGATTATGTTAAAAAATTGCATCAAGTGTGTCATCATCCTCTTGCTACTTACAGTGCCAACATTTAAGATACCTAGAGCTAATGCTGCGACCCTAGATGTCTGTCTGGCTGGCTGTAGCTACAACAATATCCAGACTGCTATCAATGCTGCCACTGCTGGAGATACTATCTCAATCGGCCCAGGTACCTATAGTGTCTTGCAGATCATCGTCAACAAGCCTCTGACTATCATTGGCTCAGGTCAGGGTCAGACTATCATTGATGGTGGCCTGGCCAATGGTTCCTATGGTGCTGATGGAATGATTCGAATTACTACTCACAGAAACGGAGAAATCAATTTGTCAGGTATGACTATTCAAAATGCAAGTCGCAAAAATACTACCGGCTTAAGATTTCCGATTAGGGTAGTCTCTGGAGCTACCGTGACAAACCCCAATACCTATTCAGTCAATTTATCCAATCTTGAAATCCTTGGCACTGCCGAAGTAGACAGTGCAACTGATTATGGTATCTATATTTCTGGACTGGCTAATTCTTTACCCGAACCAACAATCAGCCTAGATGATCTTAATATCTCAGGCACCAGGGGTAATGGCATTCTGGTTGAAGAATGGCGCAATAGTATCTCGATCACAAATTCTGAATTATATGAGGGACCATTTGGAGCAACTTCTGTTTTTATCGGTCATGCCAATTCGCCAAATAATGGGCAAAATCTCGGCAGTATATTGATAGGGAATAACAATTTCATAGGGAAGGGAGTAGCAATCTCGCAAACTTATCCAAATATCCTCAATGGTGGTTACGCAAATATTGAAATCCTAAACAATATCTTTAGTGAGATAGACAATACCGATATTGCTATTGGTATCCAGACTCCAAATGCACCTGGTATTGGTCAGTCTGTCTCCAACTTACTTATAGAAGGGAATCAGATCAGCGGAGTTGGTTATGATATCACCGATTCAAACCATGATACAGTTGGTATCAAACTCACTGGACAAATTGATTCTGGATTGATCCAAAATAATGAAATTATTGGCATGAATACTGGATTGCGTACTCAGGACAATGCTAGTGGCTCTCCTTCCAATATTCTTGTCACAAAAAATAGACTAGCATCAAACGTCATCGGTATAGACAACCTCAGCTCTAGCTCTTTGCAGGCACCAGCCAACTGGTGGGGATGTAGCCTAAACCCCCTAGACAATCAGCTACCATGTGCCCTGATAAACCAGAGCCCCGGCATTGTCTTAATCGACAATTGGGTAGTACGGACTGCGAGTTTACCACCCCTAGTATACCCAGGAGAAACCTATACTATACCTGTTTATCTCAACACTCTCAATACCGGTCAAGATATTAGTCTTCTGCCTAGTGAATATGAAATAAACTCTTTTGAGATAACAATTCCATTAGACGCAGTGCCTGGATCAATTCTAGGTGTAGCTATAGATACAATACCCCTAGACCTGCGGACGTGGTCAGGAGAATTATTCAATCTAACTATCAGTCAACCCCCAGATCCAGAATTACCAGAAGAACCCCCTACAGGCCCTCCCAACAACGACCAACCGACCAATCCGCCGACCAATCCCCAGAATAATGACCCAAGTGTACTCTCCGAATTGTCAGATACTGGCCTTGACCTAATCAAAAATTACTATGCAATATTCGGAATCATTACTTCTGTGATCTTAATATTATCTACAGGAATACTTCGAGAAAGGGTTTAAGCTTGCTAATGTCCTACTAGGGTTATTGATCAATCACAGGTTGTCTCAAGATCGTTCTTAATTTTTCTGGAGCAGTCCTTCTAAAGTCACTTAAATATATCTCATGGTGTTTACCAGTCAAAACAAGTTTATTTTTGACGATGAAATCATCATGCATTTCCCTGATCACATCTGTCTCATTGTCAAATGAACCAATATGCAAGATCTGGACGACCTTGCCTTCTTCCAGCGTATCAAATCTAATCTTTTCTAGGCTCAAAGATGAATCTTGCTTGCGTGCTTTGGCTACTGCCTCTACCAATATCTCCTTAGTTATGCAATCAGGCTGCATAATCATCAAGCTAAAATCCCAGCTTGATTTATCTCTCAAATCACCAACAAAAGTCCTCATATCT
>JAGOAT010000021.1 GCA_017983775.1 Candidatus Saccharibacteria bacterium
AAGCAATATAGAGATAACCAAGGGCGTGATTAGGCCGGTACTGATTCCAGCTAGAATTGGCAGGACTGCCTTTTTGTCCTTTAGCTTATTACTATTAAGTAGTTTTGTAATAGTTAGATAAAGGCATATGAGGGTTAGTAGGGTCAAAATACTTAGTCCGACTATATTAGCTAGATTAATCCTCCACCAGCTAGCACTAAAATCTGCCTGGACCTGAATAGACTCATTGCTTTCTAGATTTGCAAAGGATAGTTGGTAGTGGGGCTTATTTGATAGGCTGAGGTTGGCACTGGCTGCATCTAGGGCAGATCTTTGTGATGCCTCGCTAGATGTAGAAGTTGGATATAGGTTGGTATCAAGATATTGGTAGGATTGGTCGAGATTTTTTAGATAAATCTTGTTATCTGTAGCAATATTGAGATCAACTCGATCAATCTTTTGGTTTGATTTGAGATTAGACCAGTTGAGTTGATATCTGCCAAAAGAATCTTTGATAGTTGATTGGTCGTAGCTATAAGTAAGATAAATTGCTGACTGACTAGAGGGAGCAACAGCTTTTGGTAATTTTATCTCGAGCTTATCATTGGTAAGGCTTGGAGTTATCTCAAAAAATTCACTTCTATAATAAGGATTGTAATAATAATCAGCAGTATATTCTGGATAATTGGGACAATATTCTAGCTCGCTTTCCTGACAATCTACACTTATCACTTGTTGGTAGGCAGATTCGATGGTGATTGGATGATCAAGTGTAAATTGAATAGAAGTTTGATCTGTGGTCAGTTTGTTTTCAAAGACTATTCTAGTCTCAGCTTGGATTTTGCCATCGCTTCGTAAAAATAGATTGTAGCTCTGGCTTTGATTACTGGGTAGACGATCAAAATATTTGCCATCAATCGAGTCAGGTGCTATGGCTGGCTCAGTCGAAGTTGGTTCGGATAGTCCATAAACACTGATCGGCATTAGATATATTAGTATGATTGATATTAGGCCAAATTTTTTAATTATTTTCATAATCCTCCTAATGATTATTTATAGATATCTCAATAGTCATAGCTTATACCAATTCTCAGTATCTTACCATAGCCATTTTTGCAAGGAGTCCCCTTGAAAAGCACCATTCCAACAGATCAAAAAGCCCAAGGAATCCCCCTGGAAATAGGGTTTTGTGGGTAGATTTTGGCGGGGATTACTATATACTATTAGATAGATGCTTGGAAAGTTGGGACGGATTAGGGGTCTTACGATTAATACAGTTTTATTAGGCCAAAGGATTTTATATTTTGGGGGCTTAATCTTTCTGGGATACCTGGTGTATAGGAGTTTGATTGACGATTTGATCGATGATTGGAATCCTATCTTGCCATTTCTGTTGCTCTGGCTTCTGACTGCATATATCACATTGCCAAGAATACATCGAATCCTGACAAAAATTTATTTGCCAGATTATTATATAGGCAGGACTAGAACAGCAGATGGATTGCTCTCTGATCCTATCAATCTGGCATTATTTGGGGATCGAGAGACGGTGATTAAGGCTTTTGAATTAAGTGGTTGGCATCTTGCTCAACCTAAGACAATTCAGACAATGGCTAGAATACTTTATGCTGGAATATTCAAGCGAAGCTATCCAGAGGCTCCAGTAAGTGACAGTTATCTATTTGCTAGAAAGCAAGATTTGGCTTTTGAGCGCGAAACTGAGGGTAATCCTAGAAGTAGGCATCATTTTAGGCTCTGGAAGACCCCTGAAGGCTGGAGGATGCCAGGAGGTCATAAGGCAGATTGGGTGGGTGCAGCTACCTATGATAGAAGTATTGGTATTACACTATTTACCGCTCAGCTCAATCATAAGATTGCAGAGAATATTGATGAAGAGAGGGATTATATCATCAAGAGCCTGGAGGATAATGGTCAGGTGAAAGATATAGAAATAATTAAACATTTTACAGATGCATATCATACTATCAATAGTGGTGGAGACAGGATTAGGACCGATGGAAGCATGCCTTTTGTTTATCTGAATCAATAAACCTTATTTGGCAAGGAGTCCCCTTGAAAAGCACTACCCCAACAGATCAAAAAGCCCAAGGAGTCCCCTTGGAAAGGGTCAATTTAACTGGATTTTATGGATCGATTTGGGTGCTTGGTTATTGTTGTCTGGATATCTCGATATAGCCCATGTTCTGAAATCCTTCAGAGGTTTGACGAATAACTTCTTGGGGAGTTGAGGGTTGGTTTTCTGATAATAAGGCACCTCCACTATCAGTGCCAGCATCAAGGCTGGCTAGCTCAATCTTTTGATCATCTATCCATTGGTTATTTTCGATTAAGTTGAGATCAATTGAAACAAACCAGTCTGGACTAGGGGCAATCATGCTTACCAGTGTCAGATGACTCAATGTTTTTGTTGTCTCGATCTGCAGAGTAATCTCTCCAGGAGACTCAAGTCGCTCACTCTGTCTATACTGATGGGCAAGCTGATTATCGATCAGGGACTGGATCTCGGTAGCTAGTAAGTCAGTGATCCCGGTTTCCGCCATCTGCTTGATACCCGGACTGGCTAAGGCATCTAGGCTAAATATTGCACTATCAGGGTTGGGTGAGTGGGTATAGGCAACTAGAGGAGAGAAGTGAGCACCGTTAGGATAATTATCAGGGTGGCTTGCTTGATCCCAGGTTGCTACAAACTTTATCTGATAGGTAGCTCGATCTGGCATTTCTTCTCTAGTATCTTCAGAATGGTTGATGGCGGTTGGTGCGGAAACTTCAATATTAGTAGGTAGGTCTTGTTCTCGAAGCTTAAGAATCATAATCACTGTTAAGATTGTTATCAAAAGGATTAGTGAAATACTGACTAGCTTTGTATTCATATATATGAATATTATAACGTAAGGATAGTCCCTGTAAAACACCTTTTCCAGATAGTGAATTTGTGATAACTATCCTCTGTAGACAGTAAAATATCGCTACAAACACAAGCTTTGTGCTGGGATGATTTTGCTTGCATCACATTGAAAATCGGTTAAATAATTAGTATCAAATTGCAAATACGGGATATTCAAGACTTGTATTCAATTCGATATTGATTTGATGTAAGCAACGAGTGGCGAGTATCCCGTTTATGTATCTAATATTTTATTTCTTGCCAAGGTGTTACAATATCAGTATGGATATGAATATTGAACTAGTATTTCTAGAAGACTTCAATGTTGGTGATCTAGCCTCCCCCCCACAGAAGAAACAAGACTGAAGTTTGATTTTGCACTTTGGCAACTTGATTTGAACAGTAATGTTACAAGATATGACGGGGCTACTAGTTATTCTTTATTGCATAAGACTCCAGATGGAGTAGTAATGAGTAATAGGCTAGTGATGGATTCAGGCTTAGATATGAACGATATAGACCTGCATTATGTGACGTGTGTACTGCCTAGTGGAAAAATTTATTCATGGAGACTTGACCCCTTTATCCCAAAAGGAGGAATACTGTTGGTGACTTATGCGGCTTACTCTAGTAGTTATGAGTCAGATATAGAGAAAGGCATAGGGGAGCCTACAGATAGATCAATGAGAGCTTTTACAAAAATAATACTAGACCTGCTTGACACAATGCCCAGACGTAAATCTAGCTAGCTCTAGGAGGTGTAGGGGGTAAGTTACTAGGTTGTCCTGGGTAATTAGGATCACTAGTATCGTCGGGTAATACATAAGCTATGACCGTAGTCTTTGACTTTTGTAAAGTATTTTTATAAGTTACTTGTGGACATGATTTGGCATTTGGAGGTAGAAAAAGATAAAATTCACCTTCCTGATCAATTTGTATTTGTATTGTGCTATTATCTTCTTCGAATATAAGGTAAAGGGTAAATTTGGGATCTTGGTCTAATGGTTCATTGCTTACCAAATAAAGCCCAGTTGTTTCTACGAATCTTACACAAATTAGATCAAAAGGTTCATCGATTAGTGTGCTTTGGGTTAGGCTAGGGGGTAGCTCTTTATCGATGAATCTAATTATTTTATTAATGCCATTTTGTATCTCTGTTGTAATAAAATGTGGATGGGTTTTAATATTTGAGTCAGGATTGAGGTGCACTAGCTTTGGCCTAGTGTATCGATCAATTCCAGCCTCAAGGAAAGGATCTCTCATTCTAGGGTCTGGTTTTTGTGCAGTGATTGCGAGAATGTCACTAGGATATTTTTTAAAAAGTCGGTTTACGGCTTCTGCTGATGAGGGGTAAGATAGGGAATCAGAAGTTATTTCTATAATGCGTACCTTTAGACCTGGCTCCTCCTCTCTGGATTTATGTGAGTTGCTTTCACTCATATATTTATTATAATCTAAATAAGATGAATAGTCATAAGCTTGTAATTATCAACGGTGATGGAGGTTCTAGGGGCAATCCAGGGCCGGCTGCATCGGGTATAGTATTCAGTCTGCCTGACGGTCAAGTTTTGGGAGAATATAATAGATATCTTGGACATACCACCAACAATCAGGCTGAATATGATGCAGTTATCCTGGCATTAGAAAATATCAGTAAGTATCCAGCCGAGAATTACCACTTCTATATGGATAGCAAGCTAGTAGTAGAGCAGCTGAGTGGCAACTGGAAAGTCAAGCATCCAGACATCAAGCCACTAGTAGTTAAAATACTGGGAGAGATCAAGGACAAGGCTCTTAATGTGGAATTCGAGCATGTTTTGCGTGATAAAAACAAATCAGCAGATGCAATGGTCAATCAGTGTCTTGATGCTGAGCTTTTATGATTATTTATGAGCGAGACGATCAGCGGATTGTTATAACAGATCAATGTGATGGCAATCTAGACTACCGGTTTGGTCAATATGATCAGGTCGAGGTTAATCGTATTAGATTGCTTGATCAGTTAGCCATAAAACCAGAGCAGATGGCTGTACTTCTCTGCGAGCAAAAGGATCGATATCTTTGGGTTGGTTCAGAGGATGGAGGTCGGGGATTTCCCCCTAAAGATCCCATAGCCTGTGATGGGCTTATCACAAGATTGGCTAACATCTATCTCGCATTGCCGATTGCCGATTGTTTCGGCTTAGCCTTTTGGTCTGAAGGGGTCAAAGGCATCTTGCACCTTGGGAGATTTGGTACAGAGTTAGGACTATTGGGTCAAGCTATGGAGAGCTTGATCGACAAAGGCTTTGATTTGGCAGATTTGAAGTTTTTATTAGGCCCAGGAATATTTGCTGAGAGCTATCTATTTCGTGAAGTACTACCAGGGATGAACATTGAATATTTGACTAGTAGGCCTGATGGCAAGCTGAGTTATGATGTTAGGCAAAATATTCTAGATCAATTGGCTACACTTGGTATTAATACTAATCAATTGGTTGATATTAGCTATGATACTTTTACTGCCCCTAGGCAATTCTCTCACCGTAGGTCACAGCTAAAGGGTCAGCAGGAGGGTCGGTTTTGGATGATTATCTGACGACCTTGGGGTTAGTATTTAGATTTATAATAGAATAATTATCGACATGGTATAATAAAGCTAGATGAGTCAAGTATACAATTATGCTTTTGTTGATAGTCAGAATCTGAATATGGCAATTCGAAGCCATGGCTGGAAGCTGGATTATCGAAAATTTCGTAAATACCTAGAAGATCAACACAGTGTCACCAAGGCTTATATGTTTATCGGTTTTGTTGATAGCAATTCGGATCTTTACAAAGGCTTGCAGGAGGCAGGGTTTATATTGATGTTTAAGCCGACATTGGAAAATCAAGCAGGGGATATCAAGGGGAACACTGATGCTGAGATGGTGCTTCAAGCAATGGCGGAAATCGAGAATTATGATCAAGCAGTCTTGGTGACCGGTGACGGTGATTTTTATTGTCTGGTAGAGTATCTGGGTAAACGGAATAAACTTGCCCATCTTTTGGTGCCAAGTCAGAGGAACTATTCAGCTTTGCTCAAGAACGCGACTGCAGAGATTAGTTTTGTCAGTGATCTTAGAAGACTTGTTGAATACAAGCCACATACTAGGCGCAGTGACAGTAGTAAGCCTTCGGTTTCTAGGGTCACACGGTCAAATATCAATGACTCTAGTCAAACGAAAAAGCAAGACGGCTGGGCTCCAATTACTAATAAATCTGATGTAAAAGTTATTGGTTCCAGTGATAAAACACCTAGGCCAAGACGACAACCAAAATCTGGTAATGCGCCAAAACCCCAATCTAATAATGATCTTGTTAGTACTAAGACCAGACCAAAGCTAGTAACCAATAAGCAAAATCCTAGCAAACAAAAACCAGCTGGTTATCGCAGGAGCGTGGCCTAAAGGGGACTCTGAGGATCTTGCGAGACGTCGCGGATGTCGCGATGTCGCGGACAGTCCGCGACAATTCTAATCTGGTGAAGTAGCAAAAGTCGCGGACAGTCCGCGACTTTTAGGGGGCAGTAGAGTAGAGATAATTCCTGTATAATATAACTATGCAGAAGAGAAGTGAGCAATTGGTCAACTTGCTCCAGGTCGGGGTAGATTTCCTAGCAATGCTCGGAGGGTTTGTCCTGGCATATTTGATCAGGGGGGATTATTCAGACAAGCCATTTGCCTTTGCAATTAGCGGGCAAGAATATTTGAGGCTGATTTTGCCAGTGATTCCTATCTGGATAATCATTTTTTTTGCTACTGGATTATACACCACGCCAGCTCGAGGTCGCCGACATCAATTTGGCAGGTTACTGCTCGCTAGCCTGTCTAGCATTGTGCTAACTATCCTGATAGATTATTTCACAGTCGAGCCACTATTTCCTTCGAAGTTAGTGCCAGTGCTAGCTTGGGTTTTTGCCCTGTTACTTCTATTTGTAGGGAGATACCTTGTCGGCCAGTTGCGTCAACTGCTCTACATTAAACGCTATGGATTAAGGAGGGCGTTAATCATTACTAACTCTAAGCAATCTAAGTATCTTGAGAGCATTCGTCAAGCAATCAAGCAAGATCAACAGATTGTAGAGGTTAATCTACTAATTACTGACGATCTTGATAAGGAGGAGCTGATTGATCAGGTGACTAGCAGTGTTGAAAAGGATCAGGTGGATTTAATCATTGAGATTGGTGGCTCGATTGGCAAGAATACTCAGTGGGAACTAGTTGATATAGTTCATAAAGCTAGGAAGATCTATCAATATTTGCCAACTACTCAAAATCTCTATCAAGGGAGAATTACCAATCAATATTTTGGCGGACAAGTAATTAGCCAGATAGACCCGACACCCCTGACAGGATTTCAATTGATTGGCAAAAGGGTGTTTGATACGATTTTTAGTGTCAGCGCTTTAGCATTGGGTTTTCCTATCATGTTGTTGATGGCGCTTATAATCAAGCTATCTGATCCCAGAGGTGGGGTAATCTACCAGACTAAGAGATTTGGCAGGGAAGGCAAGGAGATTAGGGTCTACAAATTTCGAACTATGTTATACAAATATTCTGATGGCAAGGGTTATCCAAATCTAGATCCAGTCGAGACATTAACCAAAATGGGTAGAACTGATCTAGTGCCGATCTATAAAAAGGATCATAAACTCGATCCCGATCCTAGGATCAATCCAGCAACAACTATATTGAGAAGAATGGGTGTCGATGAGTGGCCCCAGTTTGTCAATGTAGTGCTGGGTCAGCTCAGTGTAGTTGGTCCGAGACCTCATCTGCCAGATGAGCTCAATGCTCACAAACAGAGCAAGGACAAGGTATTGATGATCAAACCAGGTCTAACTGGTCTTTGGCAAGTCTCTGGTAGAAATCAACTGGATTATCAGGATAGGTTGAGATTGGAGATTTATTATGCAGAGCATTGGTCGCCCTGGCTAGACATCAAGATTATTATTAAGACAATTTTAATCATGTTACGGGGTGGAGATGGGGTCTAGATGAGAGTAGCACTGGTACACGATTGGTTGACTAGTCGAGGTGGGGCAGAGAGACTGCTGGTCAGCCTAGCGAAAATTTACCCAAATGCAGATATCTATACTAGTGCATATCGACCAGAGTTGTTTCCGGAGTTTAGTAAAAGAAGGATCATAACTAGTTTTATCAATTCCTGGCCTCTAGCCAAAAGTCACCATCAAGTATACCCATTACTTAGAAGACTGGCTTTTGAGAGTTTTGATTTCAAGGATTATGATTTGGTGGTTAGTTCTAGTAGTGCTGAGGCCAAAGGAATTATTGTGCCAACTGAGACCTTGCACATTGGCTATATCCATACCCCGACTAGATATTACTGGAGTCATAGCCAGCAATATATCAAACAACCAGGTATAGGGGCTTTTGGTTGGCTTGCCAGTCAGGCAAATAAGTTCTTGCTCCCATCTAGTCGCAGGTGGGACTATCAAGCAGCCCAGAGACCTGATTATCTGGTTGCCAATTCGATAAATGTTCAAAAAAGAATTAAGCTTTACTATGATCGTGACAGTAAAGTAATCTATCCACCAGTAGATCTTGAGCGGATTGAGGATGAGGTCAAGCCAGATAGTTTCGACAATTTTAATAATTATTTTATTTGTTTTTCTAGATTAGTACCATATAAGCGAATAGATTTAGCCCTTCAAGCATGTTTAGCTACTAATCAAAAATTATTGATTGTTGGTAATGGTCCAGAGTACTCAAGATTGGTGACTATGGCACAAAGTAGCACACAGGTAAGGTTTATCAAAGAAGCATCTGATCAAGAGGTTAGCTATCTGGTAGGCAGGGCAAAGGCGTTAATTTTTCCCGGTGAAGAGGATTTTGGAATTGTGCCACTAGAGGCGATGGCATTGGGTATACCTGTAATTGCCTATGCTAAAGGTGGAGTGGTTGAGACTGTTATTGCAGCAAAGACTGGAATATTTTTCAAGCAACAGACTTTGGATTCTTTGATATCTGCTATCTTAGATTTTCCAAAGGTTAAGTTTGATAAGGCAACAATCATTAGGCGAGCAGAACTATTTTCGGAACAAAGATTTATTAGTGAATTTAAGCATTTTGCAGATCAAAAATGTCAAGAATATCAGCAAGTTTGATCAGTTTTCGCAGCTTCGTATTGGCGGGGGTGGTATTTATCTGCTATGTAGGCTTAGTATTTGCTGGAAGCTTGGTCTATCATTCTGGTTTATTTTTTGGTCAATCTAATGCTCAGCAATTAATTAGTCTTGTAGGAAATATCAGAGCTAATAGTCAAAGAGTACTTATATTATTCGCCAACAATGCCGAACAAAGATTTGGGGGAGGATTTATTGGGACTATTGGTGTGATAGAAAATGATAAGGGACAAATGGATATACAAGATATACGTAGTGTATATTACTACGATTGGGTTAACAACGAATCTCAATACTCAGCACTAGAGGTCTCTGATTTATTGGGTCCAGAAAATTTTGCTGGTAAAGGCTTCCTTCGTAATACTGGTCTTTATATGAATTGGCCTGAGAGTGGACAGTTTGCATTGGATGCTATGGGGGTCAATACTGGCTTGGCATTTGATACCGTGTTGCAAATTACACCGGATATATTGATTGATATTTTAAGAATTACTGGGCCAATCTATCTTGAGCAGTATCAGCTCGAAGTTAGTGCAGAGAATTTTCGGTCAGTAGTGCAGCTTGAAATTGAAGCTGGTAAAGATAAGGCAGAAGGTCAAGATCCCAAGACAATCTTAGAGATTTTGACAAACCAACTGACCAAGAAGTTGTTTGATCTAAATATTAATTCATTATACAGAATTAGCCAAGATATTGTCACGGATCAGATAGCCAAGAAGCAAATAGTTGGATATTCCATCAATCCGAATATTCAAAAGGCCTTTGAGGACTTGAATATGACAGGAGAGTTAAGTGATGGTGCAGATAGTTATTTTTCGATCAGTGAATTGACTTTTTTGCCCAACAAGTCGGCATATTATATTGATCAAAGGATAAAACAGCAGATTAGAATCTCTGAGACTGGAGAGGCAATAGTGGATTTGCAAATTGAGAGAGAGCATACCTCTGATAAGGCTGGGTATTACTGGGATCCAGCTAATAATTTTGAAGCTTACCTTGTCAATGACAACATTAACTATTCAGAGATTGCAATACCAAGAGGAAGCAAGATGCTGGCAAGCAACATAGATCCCGATCAGATATCTTCACATCAGGAAGCCGATAGAGATATTTATCAATTCAAGTTGGATACCAAAGTTCTAAGTACAAACCAAGTACATCTTAGATATAGCTTGCCTACCAAGGTACAGACAACTAGTGATTTTGATTTTGAGCTACTACTACAAAGATCGGTTGGACAAAAGGCGAGTGAGTATACTATCCAAGTGATTCCACCTCAAGGATTTGATCTTGAGGGCTTAGTGACCAATGTCCAAGACCCAGCTTATTTTAGTCAAGCTGATGGTTCTGTGGTCTACACCACTACCCTCGACACTGATCAGCTATTACGTCTGAAGTTTAACAAGGCTAGATAGGGTATATCTTACTTATCAGTATGTTATAATCCTTTTATGTCAGAGATAGAATTGTTAAGAAGTCTCAGTCAAGAGGGGAATCTTTATGCGATTGTTAGTCCTTCGGGAGCTGGTAAAAATGCCCTGGAGCAAATGGTTAATTCTGGGTTAGATAATAACCACAAATTAGTAATCCCCGTCAGTGCTACTTCTAGGCCGAGAGAAAAGCGAGATCAAGTAGCTAAGATCGGTGACATGGTTAGTCGTAAGGCATATTGTCATTTGACCAAGTCTGAATTTGAGCAAAAGATTGAGCAGGGTGAATTCCTAGAGTATGCAATGGCTCATGGTAATTATTATGGTACGCCTATCTTATCAATACTGAAACCTTTGCAGGCTGGTAGGAAAGTGTTACTAGAGATAGAGTATCAGGGTATAGAGATTATTAGACGGGAGCTTGACTTGGATGTGATTTTTATCACGCCTGCACCGCTAGATAGCCTGGATGATAATTTACATATTCTTGAGCAGAGGATTCTTAGGCGTTGGCAAGAAAGTGGAGATCCTATAGATAATGATAAGTTGGCTACTAGGCTTGAGACGACTAAGATAGAGCTAGAATGGGCTAAGAAAAATCAGGGTCAGGATTGGTTTAATATTATTATTAATCGAGAAGGGCAATTAGAACAGGCTAGCAGGGACTTTACAAGCTTGATTTTTGATTGAGACTTTTATAATTACTTTTTGACAGTATCAACGATAGCCTTAAAGCTTTCGGGGTAATGGAATGCTACTTCGGAGAGGATTTTGCGATCCAGCTTGACATTGTTTTTGGCAAGTAA
Organism: Candidatus Saccharibacteria bacterium; assembly: GCA_017983775.1. Taxonomy (NCBI): domain Bacteria; phylum Candidatus Saccharimonadota; species Candidatus Saccharimonadota bacterium. The sequence goes on from JAGOAT010000021.1 coordinate 11,287, forward strand.
GTTGATTAGTTGGGAGTAACTGAGACCATTTTGTCTAGCAGCAGCATTGATTCTGGTGATCCAGAGACCACGAAAATCTCGCTTGCGATTTCTGCGATCACGGTAAGCATAGGTTTGGGCTTTGATCCAGGCTTCCTTGGCTTTGCGATAACTCGATCTACGGATATGACTATAGCCTTTGACGGCTTTGATCATCTTTTTGTGTCGTTTGCGGGCAGCTGTACCTCTCTTGACTCTCATATTAGGCTCCGATTAATTTCTTGATTTTCTTGGTCTCAGTGTTATTGAGGGAAAATTCTTTGGTAAACTCACGTTTTCTTGATCCAGATTTGATAGATAACTTGTGGGCGCGAGTAGCCCTACGGCGCATTAATAGACCACTTGATGTGACCTTGATCCGTTTCTTGGCGGTTTTGCTAGTCTTTAATTTTGGCATAATGGTAATTATACCTCATAACTTGACTAATAGCAAACTCAGCCGTAGAGCAGTACTGTATTATCAGCTAAATTATTAATTTAGAGTTGTCCTTAAGAAGATCATATTACCTAATATATATTGACAAATACATCATAGGATGATATCCTAAAGCAGATGAGTATGGAATCGCAAAGTAGTGCAGAGATAGACTCTAAGACTGGATTGTCAGAGCTAGTTAGACAGGTTAAGCAAGGGTTTAAACCTACATCAGCTGGAGGAGATGGTCTGAGGCCTTCTATTATAGAGGGTACTCTTGATGATGATGGATTAGGGGCATTTGCTAAGTTGGTTGAAATGTATCAGTCTTTGGTGGCTGAAGTTGCCAGTCAATATCAAGATGAAATAGAGGATATGCCCGCAATTGATATAGATGATTTAATTAGTGAAGGCTATGGGGGTATTTTGCATGCAGCCTTAACCTTCTCGATTGATCAGAAAGATAGTTTCAGGCGATTAGTTCGTAGATATATGGAGAGATATATAGGCCGGAACCGTTCACTGGTATATGTTCCAAAAGCTGTTCGTCAGGAGATTCAGAATCTTGATGCGCTGGGGACAAATCTCGATCCAGGGGGGAATCCAGCCCCAACCAACCAATGGATTGCATCAATGCCGAGTAAAGCAGTGAAGGATCTAGCTGCTTTAAGGGAGTACCGTGATAGATTAGAAATGGGGGGCAGTTCTGATTTGGATGACCCATATGGCAACCCTGTTTTGGTAGGGTCAGATAGAAATAATCCTAGGATGATGCCCAATCGAAGCCCTGAGAATATTGTAATGGATGAGTATACGAAATTAATACTAGAGGGACTGATAGCACAAGATTCTACAATACTTGAGGATAATGAGAAAGTAGTTCTAGCGAACTGGCTCCAAGGGGACTTTGGGGTATCAGAAGATATTATTAATGAATTTGGGTTAACTAGACCAAGATACAATGCCCTCCAAAGGTCGTTGCTTGATAAATTGCGTAATTACTTGGTATTGACTCTAGGACTTGGAAGAGAAGACGTGTTGTAGGACTATATAAGCTTATGCTTGCAACTTGTTGGGTTGAGTGGTAAGTTGTAACCAGAATAACAGTGTGCTGGTAAACTAAAAAGGGAGTAAACATGGTAAACCAAGATAGAGAAAGTCTTCGCGAAGACCACAGGCCAGAAGAGCAGGTTGGTTTTCCAGATATTAAGTTAGATACAGATACTGAGAAGGGTTACTTGCCGTTGTTGTTTCAAGAGGGTGCCCTAGATACTTTTGGTGCAGGTAAGTATGCAGCTCTTTTTGCAGAATATTACAGGCATAATATACCTTATAACGATACAGATAGACCAAAGCTTTCAGATCTGGTGATCGTCTTGACGGGATCGGCTTTAGGTTCGGGCAAGGATTCCAGTATAGAGGGTGGAAATTGGAGGCTTGATACGGTAGGCCCCGAAATGGATGGATACGAAGGTTCTATTGGTAAAACACATGTTTTAAAGGTTTCTTTACCTCAGGTCTACCAACAAATGTTAGGGGAGTTTGATGGTAGCTCAACTGAAGAAGATTGGGAAACTCGTAATAATAGATTCAATCAGCTTTTGCGCAAAGCCATCCTCGATGGCTTGAGACTATACTCGAGGTCAAAAGAATATCCATCTATTGTACAAGAATGTCAGTATCGTCAAAGATTCTTTGGTCAAGTTATAGATGGAGTTATGGGTACGATAGTAGGGGTGGGTGTTTATAGTTCTTTTGGTAGACCTACCTTGGGAATATCTTCTGGGCTAATGACAATGGCTGGATCTCATGTTGTTAATTCGAGAAACCGAACAAGTAAAAGTGATTATGTGCCTACGGAGGTAGTAGACCATTTTGCCATTACTAGTGATTCTGCAGTAGTTATATCAAACATGTTAAACCTACGAGATGTAGGCAATGCTACTGGAAGATTAATTGCTAAGGCAGTCCAATTTAAAGAGAGATATTACGAGTGTTGAAGTAATTCTCGTCAATCTCAATCACATTATCAAGTTTGTCAAAAATAGTCTTTTACTTATTGTAGATAATCATTCGAAAAATATTGTAGTAACTATAAACCGCTTTATAATTCAAGCCCAGTAGTTCAACTGTTTTGTTTACTTTTATATTGATAACAAGGTGTTTCAGCGTTCCTTCACCTTGTAGCCGTTTAGCTATTCATAGGGTATCTGTAATGGTTCAATATAGTTGATACAATATTATTGCTAAGCAAGATAGTATAGGTATACGCCCAGATGATATGAAAATAACAGATATTGGAGCTTCTGATTCAAATGAATAAGATGAAGAGGATCGGGATCAAGGTCTTTTTGGGCTTAGTCTGATAGGAGGCCAATCAAGAAGGAGTATTTAGGCTAGGGTGTTAAGTTTTGGATTATTCTGCTTATGCTTGCAACTTGTTGGGTTGAGTGGTAGATTGTACCTAGATTATGTTTGAACAGAATTCATTAGGGCGAGAAAGACCCACAGACTTGGGAAGGCTATTGGAAAGCTTCTCAGTAGCATCGGTTAGTTTTGTAGTTGATTTGGGTATGATGAACTCCCTGATTATAGCTAACAGCATAATGGATGCATTAAGAGAGGGTTATGCTTCACAATTAATACAATACTATCAGCA
>JAGOAT010000022.1 GCA_017983775.1 Candidatus Saccharibacteria bacterium
GACTATAGCTACTGTTGCTTCAGTATTGATACTGGTTATCGCCGAACCATTGATTCCGACCACAGCCTGACTAACGGTTACTCCCGACATTCTCTCTGCTTCTTCAATTGCTGCGCTCAATGCCGATATTGTTTCCTCGGGATCAACTATCACCCCTTTGCGTACGCCAGATACTGGACTCACTCCTAGACCAATCACACTTGGCATTGAGGATATTTCCTGTATTAAGCCAATCACACAACATACCTTACTGCTACCAAAATCAATGCCGACAATAATCTTTTCTTTTTGCTTCATTAATCGTAATTATACCACAATAATGCAACCTTCCCTACAAGGTCTAACCTCGAAATTGTAACAATCAACAGATATAAATCGATGAGGTCTGACCTCGAAACTTGTTTTTGATAAAAAATTGATCCCCAAGGATTGACCTAAATATCAAAAGATTTGGTGAGAAATTCACAACCACTTTCCGTGATTAGGATAGTATCTTCATAATGGGCAGCCAACGATTGATCAGCAGTAACATAAGTCCAACCATCACTGTCGAGATAATTACTCCTAGTCCCTAGGCTCGCTATTGGCTCAATGGCGATTACTGCCCCAACTGGTAGCTTGACTTCCACTATTCCCAAATCTAAAGCATTAGGAATAGCTGGATTTTCATGTATCTGATATCCAACACCATGCCCCGTCAGATTATCAGCTGGATATAATTGATACTTCTTCAATATTCTAGCAATCTCAATTGAAATCTGATGATTACTGATACCCGGCCGAAGAATATTTTTGATATTTACTAAAGCTTTCCTGGTACCAGTTAATAACCTCCTGACATCTGGATCAATCTGTTGCTCAGGAGTGTCTACTACAGTTGTCAGTGCCCCATCCACAATCATATCTTGATAGGAGACACCCAAATCCAACTTTAGCAAATCTCCCTCTCTTAGCTTAGTCTGATCTGGTATGCCATGTACTAATTCCTGGTTGATCGAGATACAGACCGCACCAGGAAACCCCTGATATCCAAGAAAAGGACATTGACCTCCCATCTCATAGATCCTCGCTCTTGCGTGTCGATCAAGACTCTCGGTTGTCACTCCTGTACTCGCCAAGCCTATCAATTCCTTGAGCACTATGGTATGGATCTGACCAGCTTTCCTGAGCCAATCTATTTCTTGATTTGATTTTATTAGCCCCCTACGCGCCATGAATATATCCTTGACCGACTAAATACTGCACAATATCTTGATTGATATCCTCGATGGGTCTTTCGCCATTAATACTTAGTATATCTGAATTGGTATCGACTTGAGCCCTATTAATAACTGCCTGCGTGTATTCTTGATAAAGATTCAATCTATATTTGATTATTTCAATTCGATCATCTGATCTTCCTCGATCCTGAATTGTCAATCGTTTAATTACTTCTTGATCACTAACATCTAAGAGTATCAATGCTATTTCGACTACACCATCCGATTTTTGCAATAAATTGATCAGGATCTCAAATTGTTCGATTGTTCTTGGATAACCGTTATACAAAATAACCTTATTATCTGTAACCTCAAGTTTTTCTTCTACCAACAAATTAGCTTGATCTGAAGTATGCTCAAGGCTACCAGCGCTGAGTAATTTAGCAAGTCTTTGATCTTCTTTGGCCAAAGCCCTCAACATTTTACCAGTAGATAGCTCCATTAATTCTGGGTACTGTTCAAGTAGTAAGCCAACTTGAGTATCCTTACCTGACCCTGGTGGACCAAAAATAATGATATGTTTATTGCTCATTTTTCCTCCTGTTGATTAAAAAATACCCTAGTATCCATCCCCCAAAGTCGCATATACTGATCCTGAATATTACTCATAGTGTCTCTTGACTGACTATCTTGATGATCATACCCCAGAAGATGCAATATTCCATGTATCATCAATAGATGTAATTCGGCTTCCAGGCCAAGACCAAATTCTTGAGCTTGATACTCCAGGATTGGCCCACAGACTACAATATCACCCAAATAAATAATATTCGAGTTAGTTAACTCTGTTGAGGTAATATCTCCTATTTCCTCTTGATAAGCAAAAGATAAAACATCAGTCGGATAATCGTTACCACTATACTGTAAATTATAACCTTGGGAAGACTCAAGATCTACTAGCCTTAGGCCTATCTGAAATCTTGTATCTCTATCTTCTCGACTAAATGTCTCCAGTCTTGATAATTGATTTAACTTCAAGGTATCTAAGTTTTTCTTGAGTTTAGCAATATCAAGCTGAATATTGAGATCTGATTGATAGTCAACAACTAGCACTTATCTAACTAAGCCTGGATCGTACTAGGGCACTAACTTCAGCTCCGTTTGCCCTGCCAGCAACTTCCGCCATCACCTTAGCCATTACTTGACCGATTTGTTTTTGATCAAATATACCAATATCAGCTATCACCTTATCAACCAAAGCTTCCAATTCAACCTGACTGAACTGATTCGGCAAATAAGCTTCTATGATCTTAAGCTCTTCTTTTTCTTGACCAGCCTGATCTAATCGATCAGCCTTGAGATACAATTCAATCGCGTCTTGTCGCTTCTTGGCCTCTTTTCTCAATACCTTCAAGAGGTCTTGAGTGGATAAATCACCAGCATCAATCTGATAATATTTAATTGCTGAGTTAAGCATTCTGAGAACAGATACCTTGAGCTGATCCCTAGCCTTCATGGCCTCTGCCAAATCAGCCTTAATCTTAGCCACTAAATCATCATTCTGACTCTGAATCGAACTAGTACTCATCAGCACCTATTTATTTAATTGGGACTCTACTATTTAAACCGAGAATTGACTCTGACTTACGCCTACGTCCATGTTCTCTGATTACGGCAGCTTTTCGTCTAGCAGTTTTAGAGAGTTGCTTCTCATGAAATCTTCGAGATTTGACATTAGCCATCAATCCAGACTGCAATACTCTACGATTAAACCTTCTAAGAATAAACTCTACCGGTTCCTTGGGGTTTTTTCTTGTAACTTTTATCATACATCCAGTATTATACTAGCTACCCGATAAAACTTCAAGCCCATATTGTCTCCAGCTCAAACCTTATTAATGGGTATTGACATCTTGGTTAATCCGAGTATAATAGGTTAAGTCACTTTGAGGTGGCAAGTTCATTAAATCTAGGAGCAATTATTTGCTAAATATCTTTATATCTTTAGCAGTATTGTTAAGTTCAGTACCCATAAACCTCAAAAACGAAACTAAAAATATCGATACCAATCCAGTATCAAGCCAATATGAATTAAAAGTAAATCCAGAAAGTCAAGATTTGGACTTAATTTTGGTTCAAAAAAATATTGACTTTTATACTCAGGTTATCGCCCCCTACAAGAAGAAGCAAGCTCTTCTTGAGCAACAAGCTAAGGCAAAAGCCGAGGCTGAAGCTAAAAGAGCAGCTGAAGCAGCCGCTCAGGCCGAGGCTGATAGGATTGCATCCGAGCAAGCAGCAGCTAGAATTGCAGCCGAGCAAGCAGCAGCTAATCGAGCCGCAATCATTGCCAGCCAACAAGCCCAACCTGCTGGTGATGCTCAAACGATAGCCAAACAAATGTCCGATGCAATGTTTGGTGAAGGTCACTGGTTTGCCTTGCAGGCTTTAGTTGCTCGCGAGAGTGGCTGGAACCAATATGCTACCAACCCTTATTCTGGTGCCTGTGGTTTATTCCAAGCTTTGCCCTGCTCCAAGATGGGAGGGATGGAGCTAACAAATCAACTCAATTGGGGGCTCAATTATATTGCTTCTCGCTACGGAAATCCTAGCAACGCTCTGGCCTTCCACAATGCCTATGGCTGGTATTAGTAACTATTTTGTATTAACATAGCATCATAGATGCTTACCAATCCAATATCCTACTATCAATATGACTCTAATCTCAACCAAGAAGCAGAGTATTTTAGAGTCATTCGTCAAAAAAACTTAGCTAGACTCTTCTCTATAGCCAACCAAATAGCAGAGGGGAATCAAGAACTCTTAACCATCAATCCAACCCTTGATACCGTTATCAATACTGATCAAATTGCTGGTCAGCTACTATCAGATATCCAGGGCTTAGTTGAAGAATTCGCCAATGATCCAAAAAAAATTGATACCCAAACCAAGCTAGAAATATCTTCAGACCCAATACTGATTCTTGAAGTTTTACTGATTAGACCAGATCGCATTGTATTATTCGATGATCAAATTAAAAATAATCCCGAATTAGCTCAAGCCATCAGACTCGACCCACGGATTAAAATCCAAAATCCTTAAATCAATAGTTGTTCGACCATTGAATCGGTTTTCTTGCATTTGATAAACCACCCAATAGTCCCAGAGAGGGTTTAAGCTAGGCTGAGTATCGTTGAAAGCAATTGCCTTGAAGACCCTCTTATCCACTGGATCAGTCCAGACTGTTTGGGAGTGCTGTTTATTGTTACCGACTAATCGTTGTTGGGCCAACCTCAATCGAGTTACAAAAACTGGTTCAGGATTTTTGGCACCAAATGGTGCTAACTCTCTCAATGACCGATAGTTTTCTAAACTGATCTGTTCGGAAGGTATTGATAGATCTATTTTGAGACTAGAGACCAGATCATTTTGATATTCTTGGGCATAGTGGTTGATCTCTTGTCTAAAATTATCAAGTTCCTTACTGATCAAACTAAGTCCAGCAGCAAAAGCATGCCCCCCCTTTCTTGGTAGACTATCTATCCCTCTCTGCTTCAACCTGATATCGACCTCACGGATAGCTTCAATAATATTAAAATTACCAATACTCCTAGCTGATCCCACCAAAAGATCTCCGGACTGCTCAAGAATAATACTTGGCTTACCCAACTCTTCACTGACCCTACTAGCCACGATCCCAACTACCGACTTCGACCACTCGGGGTCGGCAATCACTATTACTGAATCATTTGGATACTCCAATGCCCTAGTTATTGCCTGATCAAAAATCCTATCACATAGTCCTTTACGCTGGTAATTTAAGTTATTGAGTTCAGTAGCAATTTGTTCTGCCTGATCAAGGTTAGCTGACTGAATCAACTTAAGACTAAGATCAGCATGCTCCAAACGCCCAGCCGCATTGATCCTCGGGCCAATACCAAAGCCCACCATTGATTCATCAATCCTACCCAATTCTTGCTGATCTCCAAAGCTTGCCTTAGCAATTAATGCCTTTAGTCCCAATCTCCGTGTTTTATTAAGAACCTTGAGTCCATATTGGACTAGTATTCTATTTTGATCTATTAGTGGCACTATGTCACAGATTGTCCCAATAGCCACTAAATCCAAATACCATCTTTCGATTCCTGGCTTCCAAGACTGCTGCTTGGCCTCTTTTCTCAAGCTCCATTCCTGATCATAAATCAAAGCCAAACCCAATAGGTAAGCTACCCCTACTCCAGCCAAATATGCAAACTGATATTCACTTGGGATTAATGGATCAATCACCGCAATAGCTTTATCTGGCAACTTACTTGGTAATGCATGATGATCAGTAACAATAAAATCAATCCTATTAGCATATTGGCTAATTTCAGACTCAGCTGTGATCCCACAATCTACAGTAATTAGTAGTTGATTATCAAGCTTGATCAATCTCTCTATTGCCTCAGCATTCAAGCCATAGCCTTCTTGATGCCTATCTGGGATATAACTACTAACATCTGCCCCCAATTCTCTCAAGATACCAGACAAAACAGCCGTTGCAGTCACGCCATCTACATCATAATCTCCGTAAATCACTATCTTTTGTTTTTGAATAATCGCCTGCCAAATTCGCCCAACAGCCCTCGACATACCTGACAATTTATTCGGATTTATCAGATCTTGATAGCTAGGATTGAGATCAGATGCTTGATAGCCTCTCTGCAAAAGTATTTGATCATATAAAGATTTACCTTCCAGGTATTGACCTGTGATATCCCATTTGCTCTTCATTCCCCCAACCCACACCTTGGGCTAGATTACTCTTTGATTGCGTGATATAGCATCAAGCTTAAGAACTAAACTTTGCAATTCCCGAAAGGCAGGAAACCTTTTATCGGCTGTATAAACTTTGGTATTCTTACGATCTTTGACCTTCAGGTAACCTATCTCACTAAGCTTAATTAACTCTCTTTGTACATTGCCTGGATCTTCATGAATGGTTTTAGCTATCCCCCTGACGTGCATCTCATAATCTGGATGCTTAGAAAACAATGTCACCAATTTTCTTCTAGTCTTAGAAGTAATAAAATAATTCAACATAACATAAACATTTTACAACAATGTTCAAACTAACTCAAGTATACTAATATCAAAATAAAACCCAACACTACTTTTGAAATCTTTGTTTGAATTTCTGCCAGGTTACTAATAACGGTGAAGCAATAAAGATCGAAGAATATGTTCCCGCAGTGATTCCGATCAATAGAGCCAACACAAAGTTTTTAATTGATTCTCCTCCAAATATCCAAAGAGCTGCAAGTGTTATCAGCACTGTCAATGAAGTGTTCATTGATCTGGCCATTGTTTCGACAACACTTGTATTAACTTCGGTAGTATAATCTACTTCTAACTTACTAATATTTTCTCTCACTCTATCAAATACTACAATTGTGTCATGAACCGAAAAGCCAATCACGGTTAGTACAGCAGTGATAAACAAACTATCAATCTCAACTCCAAAATAATACCCCAATACACTGAAACTACCAAATAAAATTAAAGCATCATGAAGCATTGCAATAATTGCAATAATCCCAAAGCTCAAAGGGTCGACTTCACTCGGCAAATTCCTAAAGGCAAAGGCAATGTAGAGCATGATTGCTATTGAAGCTATTACTAGTGCCTTAATTGCGTTCGTGGTAATCTCTGAACTAATTGAGGGACCTATTGAGTTGTAGCTCTCCTCCTTTCCACCGTTAGCTTCAATCTCACTCTTGATACTCTCCCTAACTTCCTCAGGATTATCTTGTTGATCATAACGAATCAATAAGTTTGACTGACCACTAGTAGTAATTAAATAGTTACCCAGGCTGTTACTGTTGGCAATCTCTTCAAGTTTGGGTTGATCTATACCAGAAACTTCCAACTCTTGACCTCCCTTAAAATCTAGCCCTAATTTCAGACCATGAATTGATAAAAATAATGTCAAGGGAATAACCAGTCCTAATGCAATTGAGTACCAAAGCTTTCTTCTGCCAATTATATTCATCTACCTTCCTTCCATAGACCTAATCTATTTGGTTTGGCAACACGACTCTTAACTAAGGCCATCATTAGATTTCTCGAAATTGTGATAGCTGTAAACATTGATGTCAAAATCCCAATAGCTAGTACTAGGGCGAATCCCTTGATCACTGTTGTGCCAAATTGATAAAGAATAAAACAGGTGATTAAAGAAGAAATATTAGAATCCCGAATACTAGTCCAGGCTCGCTTAAAGCCAGCCTTAAGGCTAGTATTCAAGTCTTCACCCTCTTGATACTCTTCTTTCATTCTTTCAAAAATCAAGATATTGGCATCAACTGCCATCCCAATACTTAAAATAAAAGCCGCAATTCCAGCCAATGTCATCACGATTGGGAACCCTGTCTGACTACTAATCTTGAATATTGCAATATTTAACAATGTATAAATCAATAAAGCAACGACTGCCACCAATCCCGAAAGTCGATAATAGCCAATCATAAAAATAGCTAGACCAATTAATCCAATTACCCCCGCCATCAAGCTCTTGGCAATCGAAACCGAACCCAGGCTGGCACCGATACTCCTTTGCGCTACCAGTTCAATTGGAACAGGCAAGGATCCCGCCCGAAGCAATAATGCAGTTTCTTGAGCATCTTTAGCGTCAGCAAATCCAGTCATCACCCCGCTACCATTAGTAATCGGACTACTAACCTGACCATTGAACAAAGTTCTATTATCCAAAGTGATTGCCAGCCTTGTACCATTCTGATTGATTCTGGTAGTCAAATCCCGAAATGCATCAATTGCATCATTTTTCATGGTAAACTCCACTACTATCCCACCACCTCGTCCACCGCTAGGATTGATTCCAACCCTGGCGTTTGCTAGATCCTTACCGGTCAACCCAGTCTCAACCCTCTGAGGTGTTAAGTTAGCTGGATCTTGCAAATCCTCTTCACTTAGACTTGTTAGATCCACGCTACTAGTCTCTTCATAGAAAACCAACTCTGCCGTTTGACCGATCAAGCTTACTGCCTCCGACTCATCTTGAACGCCTGGCATCTGTACTACGATCTGATCAGCTCCAGAAGTCTGAACAATGACCTCACTAGTACCAGTTGGATTAATCCGACGATTGATGACATCGATTACTCCATCTATGGCGGCTTTCTTATCTTCATCCACAATACCCTCCAGGTCAGCTTTGTATGTCAAATACAACCCACCCTGAAGATCAAGACCCTGCCTAACCTTGAGTTGACCATCACCAAATCCTGGGATTTTTGATAGAATCAAATCTTCCCTAGGAAAAACAATTATCACTAATACAATCACTAGTGCAAAAATCAAATATAAATTCCTCCTAAGTTTCATCTTGATATATAATACCTATATATTATGAATTTTGCAAAAGATGTTTATTTTTACTCTGTAGCCGTCAGTCAAAATCCCTATACTAAGCCCTTTTTACATACCTATTCATCTCACAGCCCGGATCTTAGCTCGGGTCAATTGATAATAGTACCTTTTGGCAAAAAATCCAGCCTAGGAGTAGTCTATCAAGGACTAACCTCCCCGGAGCTCAATAAACCGATCAAGCAAATCATCCGAAGTCTAGATTATCAGATACCTACTTATTATCTAGAGTGGCTAGAATGGTTCTCCAGTTACTATCAGACTCCTGCCAAACAACTCTGGTCGAGTTTCTTAATTGGCGACATAGACAAGCCCAGTCAAGCCAAGACGGATACATGGCTTAGCCTCAACCCAAAACCTTTGCCCATGAGAAATCTTAATCCCTCTCAATCACGAGTCTTTGACAAGATTAGTCATTCTCATCAACCATTTCATCTAATCAATGGTGTGACGGGGTCTGGCAAAACCGAGGTTTATATCAAGCTAATTAAGCAAGCTTTATCCCAGCAAAAATCAGCCCTTCTACTGGTGCCAGAAATCAACCTAACCGAACAGTTAATATCCAGAATCACCCCCTATTTTGAAAAGTGTTTGATCTACCACTCTCGTCTGACACCAGCCCAAAAACGAAAATACTATCAGTATCTATTATCCAGTAAAGAACCCGTTCTAATCCTCGGTACTCGTTCTGCTCTCTTGACTCCGATTCCCAAGCTCGGACTGATCATGATTGACGAAGAGCATGATCCAAGCTACAAACAAACTTCTCACCCAAAATACCAGACCAAAGTGATTGCCGCCCAATTGATTAGATTAACTGAAGGTAAGCTTATCTTAGGGAGTGCTACACCAGCGGTTGACACTAGTTTCCTAGTTAATAACCAACGAATTATACCCCATGTCTTGGCCAAAAGGGCAACCAATCTGCCCTTGCCAGAGATCATCCTAATAGATCTCAATCAGTTCAAGCAAAACATTTCTCCAGAACTAACTCAAGCAATTACCGCCCAGCTAAAAGCTGGCCAACAAAGCTTGCTATTCATCAATAGTCGAGGAACAGCTCGTTCACAAATCTGTGAAAAATGCCATCAAGCCGTAGTCTGCCCAAACTGTGGGCTAAGTCTTAGCTTTCACCAAGACAGTTTTAATCTTCGCTGTCACTATTGCGAATTCCGCACCAACCCCAATCGACCTTGCCAATTTTGTAGCTCCGGTCAGTACCGCATGATCGGATTTGGTACCAAGCAAATCGAATCTGAAATAGCTACCAGGTTCCCTCAGGCCAAACTCCTGAGATTGGATCGGGACAATACAAAACAAAACTCCCTAGATAGTCTAGTCAACCAACTTAATCAAGCGGATATTATCATTGGTACCCAAATGGTAGCCAAAGGGTGGGATTTACCAAGACTTAATCTTGTAGGAGTTTTATTGGCTGACCAGCTTTGGCAATTACCAGAATATAGTAGTAATGAAAGAGCTTATAATCTCCTGACCCAAGTCGTAGGCCGTGCTGGTAGACATCATAAGTCTGGCATAGTCTATATCCAAACCTACAATCCAAGTCACCCAATCTTACAAGATGTAATCCATCACGACTATCCTAGTTTTCTCGAATCCGAGCTATTACTTCGTCAGAAATATCACTATCCACCCTATTACTACCTGCTCAAAATCAATTTCAAAGCTCGTCAAGCCAAGACTGCCTGGCAACATGCAGTCAATACCCGTCATCAGGCATCCAGGAACACAAAGCTGATGATCAGTGATATCTTGACCCTCAAGCGTCAGGATAACCGCCAAATCCAATACCAGCTATTAATCCGGGCCAAATCTCGCTCTGAACTGCTCAAACTGATCCCTACTCTTCCCAGCAATAGTAGCTTTGAACTCGACCCAATCTCCCTTCTCTAGCCCCAAAAGAGAAAAATACAACTTGGCACCAAAATATTGTTGAGAGACAGATCTACTATGCTATACTTAAGTGCATATGATTAGGCCAATAGTTACGATAGAAAATCCACGTATTCGGATGCAATCTAAGCCAGTAGATGTAGTCGATCAGTCTATTCATGCAATTGTCCAAGACATGATTGATACAGCACTGGATTGGGAGAGTGATCGCAAAGGTGAGACTGCTGTTGCTCTAGCTGCAATCCAGATTAATGTACCACTAAGAATCCTAATCATTAGAAAGGACTTTGAGCAACCATCCAATAAGGATTTTTCAGTAATAATCAACCCTATTATCTCCGAGGAAAGTCCTTCAACCCTTCATCAGCATGAGGGTTGCCTTAGTGTACCAGATCGCTACGCCAAGCTAGATCGTCCAAAATCTTTGGTAGTCACTGGTACTAGTCTTGAAGGCAAGAGGATCAAGAAACGCTTGAGAGGATTTAGTGCCAGGATAATTCGTCATGAGGTAGATCACATGGATGGTAAGCTATTTGTTGATTACCTCAACGATACTGATAAAAAATATCGAATTGTTGATGGCGAACTTCAGGATGATTAAGAGATCAGACTTGACCAAGCCTAATATCATCTTCTTTGGCACAGGATCTTTTAGTCTAGCTATTCTCAAGGACTTGGTTCAATACACTAGAGTTGCTGGCTTTATTTGCCAACCTGGCACCCAGCCTATTCGAACATTTTGTCAATCTGAGCAGATTCCAGAGCTTGACTACCAAGATATTACTACTCAAAAATGGATTACTGATTACATCCAATCCAATAATATCAAAGTGGCTATCGTAGCTGATTACGGCAAGATCCTACCAAAAATCCTAATTGATTCCTTCCCTATGGGACTAGTCAATGTCCACGTCTCTCTATTACCCAAATATCGGGGAGGGTCACCCATTGAATACCAATTACTCAATCGTGAACAAGAAATTGGTACTAGTCTGATGCTAATTGCGCCCGAACTAGATACTGGTGCAATCCTCGCCCAAAGTACTTACCCAGATAATCCACTAGCTCTGGATAATCCTACCGCCCATCGAGAACTTGCTAGCCTTAGCAATAAGCTACTTAGATCGACTTTGCCAGAATATCTATCAGGTAAGATTGAAGCCAAGCCTCAAGACCATAGCCAGGCTAACTATGGCAAACTTCTTAAAAAATCAGATGGTAAGCTCGACCTTACTAAATCTGATCTAGAGATCGAAGCACAGATCCGAGCATTCCTGGGCTGGCCAGGGAGTTGGCTGGACTGGCAAGGCAAACGAATTATCTTGCTCAGCTCAAGCCTCAGTGATCAATCGCTTGACCTAGATCTGGTTGATGATACTTGGTCGATTAATCCTGACCGCAAAAGATTGTTCCTTAATACCAATACTAAACCACTAGAGATTGCTTCTCTCCAGGTCGCCGGCAAGAAACCAATTCTAGCCCCCGCCTTCATCAATGGGTATTTGTAGTAGTGTTAGGGTATAGTAATAACCTCGGTATTGCCATACCTTAATACCTTAAATATGGGTATTGTAGCCTCATTACCCTCAATAAATGGTTCGCCAGAAAGCCCTATGATGACTACAATAACTTCAACCACTTGATTTGACACCTCTGGATTAAATTTTTGCACTAGCCCTATTGGACTATCACCTTCTTTAATAGTCACAGTCTTTATCTCGATCAATTCAACCACAAGCTCTTCTTCAGGCCCCATATGCGGATCTAATCCAAGTTTATCGGGATTATGAATTGGGATTACTAGAAGCTCACCAACATCCCAAGTTCTTGTTGGCTCTTTGTCTGTCCTGGGATCCCCAATATACGGAAGCTTAGTGCTAGCCCAATATTGATTGTCTTCAAATGGAGTATTTTTATGATCACCGTTCCTTTCGCCATCGTCATGAGGAGTATCTGCGTGGGAAGCTGAAGTCGAACTATCTGCAAGGGGCTTATCATCCCCTGAACACTGATTGACACCAATCCCTGCTATAGCAACCAAGACTAATGCTGCTGCTCTGAATTTTAGAAAACGTCTAAATCGGTGTTTTTCTGGATCTTCTGAATCTTTGCTATCTTGTGTTGCTCTTTTTTTGTTATCATTAGCTTTACCATTCTTTTTTACATTTCTTTCTTTATGCCCTCTTGTTAGGGGGGAACCAGTAATACCTTCAACCAACCAATTAACGAATGGTAAGCAACCCTTATTCTCTTTTCCGGCTTCTCCTCCGGATGTTTTTTTCTCACCCATAATATAAACCTAATCCTTACCAGTAATTTTATCTATAGTAGTCATACCAGTGTCAAAAGCTCCACCTAGCACATCTCCTACCGTATCAGCTACACAAGTTGATACGGCCTCATTCTTATCACAAACAACATCAGTCTTACTCCCATATACTGCCAAAGCACTTAGGGCAAAATATGCAATAGCAGCCCGCGCAACAAGCTTCGATCTAGCAAATCTATTCATCAGATCAGCCATTTCGCCAATAACCCCCCCCCTCTTGACCTTCTTGCTCACTCATGCCACTAATTCTAACATTATATATACAATTTGTCAATATTATATTACTATCCAATAGTAGCAATTCTGTGATAACACAATCCTCGCCCAACAGTAGCTTTCAGTTAACAACCTACACTTGATATATCGCCATATCCCTCCAATTTCAATATCAGCATTGATAAATCCAGTCAAACAATACCAGCTTAATAATATCGGATGTCTAACATGATATTAAAGAACTAAATAGGACTACAGTTACCGAAGATTATATGTATATTGAAAAGGCTTTTTTTAAGTTGTTGATGGAAATTCTTTGACTAGAAATCCTGGTTCTTTACTGGAACTCTGCTGGAGTCTTGATTTTCTACCTTGTCTGGCTGACCATCCTCATACCCATAACATTGATTTACAGCAAGCGCGATAAATACTAGCCAAACAATCGTCACTCCCCTAAACCACCTTCTTTTTTTCTGGATTAGATTATTGGTCTTATCAAAAACCTAATCAGTAAAAACTGGTTACTTCTTAAGACTTAACAGTCTATCGGCTTGCTCTTTATTCTTGTACAACAAGACTGACAGTATAATAGCGGGCAAAACTACACTGACAAATTCCGCTAGACCAGTGCTTGGAAGTGCATTACGCTCTCCTGGTTGAACATCTTTGGAATTATCTGTGTAAGCACCATCCCCATTTAGATCGCCTTGTTCACCATTAGTACTAGAGTCTTGTTCACCAGCTACCTGACCGCTGCTATCTGATGAGTTATCCTCTTCTTGACTCGTAGAAGCTATTTGATCATCTGACTGATCATCTTGGTCTTGCTGATCTTGACTGGCATCATCACTACTATCACTACTCTGATTATCTTGACTGTCGTCTATGGGGTTATCTTGATCAAGAACACTATCGGTAGGGTCACTGATCACCGCCTGATCTGTACCGTCCGGACTGACTTCACCAGTGATTGCTACTCGCTCTTCTTCTTGTTTACGACGCTGATTCTCTCCCCAGACAAAACTACCCCATAATAGTAATGCCACTGCTAATACACCGGCAACCATCCTTACCATATAGCGATTAATTGGCCTAAATAAGTAGTTAGTAATTCTTCCCATGTCTTGCTCCCTTTCTTAAAACTTAAACAAATTTTATACTCACTTTAACACCTTAATTATACCACTTACTTAATATTATAC
>JAGOAT010000023.1 GCA_017983775.1 Candidatus Saccharibacteria bacterium
AAAAAGAGCTTGCAAGCCCACTGCGTGATGCGTTGAGGCGAGGGGATATTACTTTACCAGAAGGAACCCTGCTACACGGTATGGGTATGTACGGATACGATGCTGATGCAGTTCGAGGAGTATCCGAGATGGGTATAGTCAGTGGCGAGCTGATAGGCGTTACTGAAGATGCTGAGACGCACGGTTGTGCTGACTTTTTCCGTGTCCCGAGAGATACGAACATAGGCGCTTATTTTGATAGTGCTAAAGAACTAGTAACGGTGGATAGCTTGCGTATTCAACGTGGAGAAAGGTTATTGACAAGGGGCGTAGTCTTTATCGTAGATGCTCAAGCGGAAGGTGTTCCAGAGCTTCTGGAAAATGATGGCTATCGTAAGGAAGAAATGTCAGGGTTTGTATCACCTCCGCTTATGAGAACTCCAGAAGACACCTCTGCGATATTAGGTGGTGTACCCCGAGGTGCTATAGCAGGAGTTGTAGTCAGTGACAGACTACTTGCGAGTACTGATGTAGCTCAAGTCCTTTCCGGATGCTTTCCTGATGTTCCAGTTTTTAACCAGACAGGAATACCCCTACAGGCTGTCGCTTGATTGGGTTCAACAGTTTTTAGGTACATGTAATTTGCTAACAAAGCAGATTGCAATAACAGAGGTGAATAACAACAAACTTTTTGTTGGTTGTTGGGCGATTTTTTAGTACCGACCCCTGTTAGTGATTGTTGGGTGAAAAGGCAATACAAACCATTTTTTAGCATCGACGTATTTTTAGGTAGGCAGTGCGTTTACAGGATTTTCTAAAATCGAAGCTTTAGTGGGTAGGGGGTGTAATTATGGTATAATTATCTGTGATGCGATGACCGAGAATAGGTGGTAGCTTGCAAAGCTACATACGGTAGGGTAATGGCTACCTCGCATCTCCAATTAAATTATGACAGCACAAGATTATATCCAAACAAAACTTGAAGAGCTAAAAACGCCTCTTGGCTTAACTAGGCTCACGAATAAGGAAGAACTTATTGAGGCAATATTTCGCTATGTTATTTCAAAGAAATTCCGAAAATATGCACTATCTCCTGAAGCATCCGAGCATCTTCGAGCCTCGATTACCAAGAATATTGAAGCTGGCGAACCAATCAAAGCAACTTTAGTCTTTGGTGGGTATAAGCTATGGCGATTTGACGAGTCGCCAGAAGTAGATTGGGCTGAGCTTTTCTCGTTTATGTTTTACTCAAATTGGATGAAACCAATTTGTGAGGTTTATGAGCACGGTGTTTGGTACGACTTTTTCTCTGATGACGTAATTGTTCCAATTATTAACAATGTTCCACGAGACGATATGCAAGCCTATAGGGATAGCTTCGAGAAGCTACTTCGTTTCCTAAAGCCGTATCAGCCAGATAATCTAAATATGACCTATAACCGGGTTGGCGACCAATACGAGAGTTTTGAAGCTTTCAGTGCTGACCTTGAAGCACAGAAAGATTCTTTGTCTGCAAGTCTTGAGGGTGGTTATCCCAAGCTTGATGATACGGCTAAATCAGTCCTTGAACTCAACGTAAAGTTGACCGATGAACAAAAAGCCGACCCGATGTGGCGAGAGAAAGTTCAGCTTTTACACGACTCCTATATGCAAGTTGGTGGTCGCCGACCATATTACCGAACCCCTGATAAGTTCAATATAATGACGACACCTTTTAACGGTATGCTTTCAGTCGGTACTACCAAAGACTCAATTATGAAATTCTGGATTGGCACAGGAGTGTTAAAGCCTAGAGATGACGGTTTCAGACAAATCGTTTTATCACCAAATCAGCTAGAAAAAACTAGCTTTGATTGGCAAGATGTTAATCTTGGCATTGAGGGCAAGAACTTCAATAAAATCAGGGTATCTAAAGACTAGTCTTCGTATTCAGCCCTAATATACTCAGCACCGCTCGGGTCTTCTAGGACTACGTTCTCAAACTCTTTCGTGTCGGCAGATTCTAGCGGAGGTAGCTCAATCTTTTCTTGTGGTTCTTGTGTTGCGTCATCGCTCATAGTCTTATTCTACCTCACGAACTCAATAGCCGACATACTCTCTGGCTTAACCAAGCATAGTAGAAGCGATTGGATTTTATCTCGTCTCCGTTTTAGCCTAGGGTAGTTCGTAAGGAGTTGATGTAACGCTTCAATAATGGGTTCAGCTGGTGCGTTCTTCTCTCGACCAGAAGGAACTTTTTCTAAATCTGCCATCAAATCATATTGTGGATTTAGTATTATAATGGCGGTCGTATTCTTTACGGCAGCGTGATTTTGGTTTTGGGTTGCTGTATAATACTGCTAGGTGGGCTATTAGCTCAGTTGGTAGAGCAGTTGCCTCTTAAGCAAACGGTCACAGGTTCGAGCCCCGTATAGCCCACCAGGTAATTAGCTATAAACAAGAAAATTCACAAGGTTGTAGCTATGGTTGCACAAGGCAACCAGTTTCCGATGGTCAGTAAAGTTCGCAAAGTTTTATCACGCCATCCAACCAAATTTGTCCAAACCCTCTTTTATTGTTTCCAACCCCCCCATGCCCCTGTCACCTGCTACAACCTCCAGCCCGTCACCTTTCAAAATCCTCTAAGGATTTATGGGATATCTAGCATTTTGCATCAAAAGACTATCCAAATATCAGCAGAGTTGGATCCCCCGTAAACTCCTATGGAGTTTCGGAGGATGACAGACAAGGGAGGGGTTTGGAGGATAACAATACAAGGTTGGGTTTCGGAGGATGATAATACGGGGGTTCGGAGTATGGCAGTTATTTCTATTTTTGTATCAACAAGATAAAAGTAGCTAGCAGCGTCTGGGTCTAGTGAGTTGATTTTGATATACTATGAATATGAGCACGAGCATAACTGACCCAATCCAACCCAAAGGCTTTCGCGATCTGAGTATCAATCAACAGTTCGAATTTGATCACTGGATCCAGACTATTACCAAAGTCTACAAGTCTAGGGGATTCATGCCACTCAGGACTAGTGCTGTCGAGCTGAGCTCGGTATTGCTCGCCAAGGAGGGAGGAGAGACTACCAAAGAGATTTTTATGATTCCGAGAGCCAAGCATGATTTGGCATTGCGGTTTGATCTAACGGTTCCTTTGGCTAGGTATGTAGCCGCCAACCAACAAGACATCAAGTTTCCTTTCAGGCGCTATCAGATAGGTCAGAGCTGGAGAGCGGAGAATACTCAGTCAGGCAGGAAGCGGGAATTTTATCAAGCAGATATTGATATCATTGGAGATGATTCCATCTATGCTGACGCAGATGTGATCATTAGTGCTATCAAGGCTTATCAGGCACTTGATATCGAGGCCATAGCAAGAATCAATCATAGAGAGTTGTTGGCTAATATGGTAAGACAAGCAGGAGGAAGTCAGATCACTGAGGCTTTGCGCTTGATTGATAAGCGAGATAAGCTCGACAAGATCAGGTTTGGAGAGTTGTTAACTGGGCTAGTTGACGATCCCAAATCTATTACGCAATATTTAGACCAGGTTTATCAGTTAGGTCAGCTTGATGCACTGCAGGAATCAGGATTGAGTCAGCTAGATTATTTGACAAAGCTGGGGGAAATTTTAGCTCGCGAGGTGGGAGTTGGAAGTTTTTGTTTTGACTTTGGGTTGGCTAGAGGTTTTGATTATTATACTGGAATGGTCGTCGAGTTCTTTTTACCAGGAAATAGCACTGCAGTAGGGAGCGGGGGAAGATATGATAACCTGATTAGCGGCTATAGTTCAAGAAGCTTAGGAGGTGTCGGTTGTTCTATCGGTGTTACTAGACTATTTGACCACATTAACCCTTCTGGTCGAGGCACTCTCTCTGAATACTTGATCGCGATACTTGACCCTGAATACCTAGGATTCGCTCAGAGTGTTAGGCTAAAGGTAGAAGAATTGGGAGGTAATTGTCAGATCTATACCGCAAGTAGTAAGCTCAAGCATATCTTTGATTATGCAGATAGATGGGCAATTGATAAATTAATCATAATTGGATCTGATGAAATTGATTCAGGTCAAATCAAGATCAAAGATCTCAAGACAAAGCTTGAAGAAACTATTGAGGTCAAGGAGCAGAATTGATGAAGCTAATTTCTTGGAATGTCAATGGGATCAGAGCTGTTTTACGCAAGGACAAGCTTCTACCCATGATAGAGGCCGAAGATCCTGATATCCTTTGTCTGCAAGAGATCAAGGCGGATCCCGAACAGTTTGAGCTCGATCTACCGGGGTATCAATTGATAATAAATAGTGCCAAGCGTAAGGGTTATAGTGGGACAGCTATATTGAGTAAATTGCAACCAATAAGGATAATTAGGAATTTTCCTGAGAAATTAGTCAATAGTAGTCAGCCAGATCAATATGGGGATAGTAATCAAGAGGGTAGGATCTTGGCAGCTGAATACCCTGATTATTGGCTAGTCAATGTCTATACGCCGAATGCAAAAGATGATTTGAGCAGGATACCCCTCAGGCGAGATTACTGGGACTCAAGTTTTTTAAGGTTGCTTCAAAGCTTAGAGCAAACCAAGCCTGTCTTGACTTGTGGAGATTTCAATGTTGCCTACACCGAAGATGATCTTGCTAGACCAAAGCAAAATCAAGGCAAGAAAGGATTTACGGCCGAAGAGCGGACAGGGTTTGGTAATTATCTAGAGGCAGGCTTCATCGATACATTTAGATTGTTTCATCAGGGAAATGGACATTATAGCTGGTGGAGCAATTGGGGCAAAGCTAGGGAGAATAATGTTGGATGGAGGATAGATTATTGGCTGGCAAGTCAAGGACTCAAATCGAGAATTGTAGCTGGAGATATTTATCCAGATTATCTTGGCTCAGATCACTGTCCAATCGGTATAGAGTTAGACTAGATACCTCTTGACAAGATATCAATACTCCAAAAGTCGCGGACAGTCCGCGACATCTCCAATCTGGTAGGGTAGCAAAAGTCGCGGACAGTCCGCGACAAAAAATGTGGTGTAGTATGGAGGGTGGTATTGGGCTGGATTTAAGCTCTTGAATAAGTTTGGACAATCAGGTATCATACTAGGTATGGCAAAAAAAGGAGCAAGACAACTAATCGTACTAGTAAATAAAGCTACTGGCACACGTTATTTGACGAAAAAAAACAAGACTAATACAACAGACAAATTGGTCTTAAAGAAATATGATAGAAAAACTAGAAAAGTAGAAGAATTTACAGAAACCAAGACCAGTCTTGGTTGATAACAATTGGAGGGAATATGAAGAAAGTTAAGAAATTTTTACCAATAATTTTGTTTGTTGGACTGATTGGGGTGTTTGGATACCTGATTTTTAAGGGAGATTCCAATCCAGAATCGACCGAAGATCCAGCCTCGGTGGAATTGACCGACCAGCAAAAACAGGCCCTACTAGAGGGTCATGCTAAGCTGAGTGAGGGAGCTAATATTAATGTAGTAGAGTTTGGTGATTTTCAGTGTCCAGCCTGTAAGGCAGCTGAGCCAGAGATAGAAAGAATACTTGGTCTTTATGGTGATCAAATCAATTTCTATTTTCGTCATCGACCACTAATGTCTATTCACCCAAATGCCAAATTGGCTGCAATCACCTCAGAGGTGGCAGCTACAGAAGACAAGTTTTGGGAGATGCATGACTTGCTCTACCAGCGTCAAGCTGACTGGAGTAGTCTAAGTTCTACTCAGGTAATCGATACTTTTGCTAGCTATGGTACAGAATTGGGATTTGATACTGCTGATTTCAGAGATCAGATTCTTGGTGAGACTGGCAAGGGCAATATCAATCGTGATGATGATTTGGCAGAGGAGCTTGAAGTCAATGGTACTCCAACCTTCTTTGTCAATGGTCAAAGGCTAGCAAGTGTCAGCGAACTGGAAGATAAGATCAAGAGTTTAATCAATGGAGACTCAGACGCTGATAAAGCAGATGTCAGTGATGATAGCTCAGATTAAAATAGCAAGTTAGTTAGCTAGAGTAAAATAAAAAAATAAACGAGGAGTAAAATGAAAAAAACCAAAGTAGCAATCAATGGTTTTGGCAGAATTGGCAGGAGTGCCTTTAAGATAGCCATGACCAAGCCTGAGCTTGAGATAGTTGCTATCAACGATTTGACTGATAATAAAATCTTGGCTTATCTATTGCAAAATGACAGTAATTATGGTCGATATCATAAGGAAATTAGCTATGATAATAAATCGATTACGGTTGGTGGACAGCAGATTAAGACCTTTAGCGAACGAGATCCAATCGAGCTACCTTGGAAAAAACTTGGTATTGATGTAGTAATCGAATCAACTGGTAGGTTTGTAACTTATGAAAAAGCTTCTAGGCATATCAGCGCAGGTGCCAAAAAGGTAGTAATATCAGCCCCAGCTAAGGATGATGATCATAAAGTCAAGACAATCGTAATGGGAGTAAATGATCTTGACTTGAAACCTGAAGACAAGATCATTTCCAATGCCTCTTGTACCACCAATTGTCTTTCACCTGTGGTCAGGGTGATAGAAGATCATTTTGGGATAGATAAGGCGATGATGACTACCGTTCATTCCTATACAGCATCTCAGGTATTGCAGGATGGCCCGAGCAAAAATGAACGGGATAGTCGAGCAGCGGCTGAAAACATTATTCCGACTACAACTGGTGCAACTAAAGCAACTGGCAAGGTGATCCCTTCGATTGAGGGCAGATTTACTGGGCTAAGTATTCGGGTACCTACACCAGTAGTATCTCTTTGTGATACCGTTTTCTTGCTAAAAAGTAAGGCTAGTATAGAGCAAGTCAATCAAGTTTTGGAAAAAGCCTCTAGGACTAGGAGATTTCAAAGGGTTCTAGCTACGACTAGTGAGCAACTTGTTTCCTCGGACTTTATTGGGGATAGCCATTCGGCAATTGTCGACCTCAATCTTACTCAAGTGGTAGGTGAAAATATGCTCAAACTTGTAGTCTGGTATGACAATGAGTGGGGATACTCTAATCGCCTGGTCGAGGTAGTCCAAAAGCTCGGTAATGTTTAGAGTTCATTTAGCCAACGACCATGGGGGTTTTTTGCTCCGAGAAGTAGTAGTAGAATGGGCAAAATCAAGAGACTATCAGCTGATTGACCATGGTAATTCTGTACTTGATCAGGCCGATAATGATTTTGAGTATGCTAGATTGGCACTTGGTGGACTTAGGCAAGATTTAGAATCAGGATTAAAGTCTCGAGCAGTGTTGATATGTACTAGTGGGATAGCCATGACTATTCAGGCTAATCGTAGCCGAGGTCTTCGGGCTGTCTTGCCAATCAATCTAGAGCATGCCAAAACTTCTAGAGAGCATAATGATTGCAATGTTCTTGCTCTTGGTGGTAATTTTCATAATAGAAAACTAACTAAAGAGATTCTGGATATTTGGTTTGATACTGATTATCTAGGATTTGATCGCTACAATTTTCGCAACAAAGCATTAGATGATTAAATTATATCCTGCCCTTTTAACAAATCAGCCTGAACAAATGGTTGAAAGTCTAGGGTTTGTTCAACAGGGTAGCTTTGAGGGGTTGCATATTGATATTATTGATTCAGCAGCTGGCCAGCAAACCTTAAATCTTGATCAAGTATTAGGGATACTTGAAGCTAGTCAAGTCGATTTGAATAAGATTGATCTTCATCTGATGAGCCAAGCTGCCATTGATCAAGTAACAGTTACTAGTACCTCAGCTAGGGTGATCTTGGAGTATGAGATTGATCAATACTTGGTAGAACAAAGGATCATAGAGTTTGCTAGTCGAGGTCTAAAGACTAAGATTGGTCTTGCGATTGCCCCCAAGACTGAGCTTGAGTCAATCAAGCATTTAGTAGACCAGATCGGCCATTTGCTTTTTATGGCAGTAGAGTTTGGTCAGCAAGGTAATAATCTGGATCAAACAGTATTTGATAAAGTTCGACAAGCCAGGCAAGAGCTATCAGGGATAGAATTTGGCTGGGATGGCGGGGTTAATCTTGATAATCTTAGACAAATTGATAAATTGGTAAATCTGATAAATGCAGGTAGTGCAGTTTATGCCAGTAAGGATATTTTGAGAGCATATAATAGTTTGATACAATAAGCATAAGCATGATAGATCAAAGAGCTTTAGAGCTAAAAGCTAATAAGATTAGACAATTAGTTGTCGAGATGTTAATTGCTGCTGGCAGTGGGCATACTGCTGGACCATTGGATTTGGCTGACATCTTTGCTACTTTGTTTTTTGCAGTCATGAAGTATGACCCTGACAATCCTGATTGGGAAGAGCGAGATTGGTTGATTCTTTCCAATGGACATACTGTACCAGTACTTTATGCCTCAATGGCACTTGCGGGATATTTTCCAATCTCTGAGCTTAAACAGTTGAGAAAATTTGGTTCACGACTTCAGGGTCATCCCGAAAGGTTACGATTATCAGGTCTAGAAAATACATCTGGACCACTTGGCTCTGGACTCAGTCAAGCTGCTGGGGTAGCCTTGGGGCTGAAGCGAGACAATAGGAAGAATTTTGTTTACGTAATCAATGGCGATGGTGAGCTTCAAGAAGGTAATATCTGGGAGGCAGTGATGTTTGCGGGGAAATATCGCCTGGGCAACCTGATTAGTATTATTGACCGTAATTATATTCAGATAGATGGAATGACCGAAGATGTAATGCCATTAGAGCCACTAGCTGATAAATATCGAGCTTTTGGATGGCAGGTTTTTGAGATCAATGGTCATAATCCATCTGATATCTACGATGCAGTTTCTCAAGCAAAGGCAGTGCAAGATAAGCCAAGCGTGATAATCGCTAGAACTATTCCTGGTAAAGGGGTAGATTTTATCGAATTTGATTACCGTTGGCATGGTTATGATCCAGATGCTTCACATGCCAAGCGAGATTATCAATTGGCCTTAAAGAAACTGAGAAGTCTTGATGGTAAGATCAAAGGAGAAGATCAATGAGTCAAGCGGAAACATTAAGAAAAGGCTTCGGTGAGGGGCTGGTGTCTGTGGGTGAACAGGATGATCGAGTTTATGCACTCTGTGCTGATCTAACAGAATCAACTATGATGGCAGAGTTTGCTTCTAAGTTTCCGGATCGTTTTGTTGAGATCGGAGTAGCTGAGCAAAATCTAGTAACGGTAGCTAGTGGACTTGCTGCAATCGGTAAGATTCCATTTGTCACTAGCTATGCAGCTTTTTCACCAGGTAGAAACTGGGAACAGATTCGAACGACAATTTGCCTGAATGATCAGCCGGTCAAGATTGTCGGTTCGCATGCTGGGTTGTCTGTGGGGCCTGATGGTGCTACCCATCAAATGCTTGAAGACATTGCTCTGATGAGAGTTCTGCCCAATATTGATGTTGTAGTCCCTGCTGATTACAACCAGGCAAGACTTGCTACGATTGCACTTGCGCGGACTGGTCGTCCTGGATACCTGAGGCTGGCTAGGGAAAAGACTATAATTATTGAGCCAGCACTCGACTTTGAACTTGGTAGGGCTCAAATCCTAAGATCAGGCAGTGATCTTTCAATCTTTGCTTGTGGACCGATGGTCGCTCAAGCCCTGGAGGTAGCTAAGCAGTTATCAAGCTTGCAAATTGATGCCGAGGTGATCAATATCCACACTATTAAACCTCTTGATAATCAGGCTATCCATCAGAGTATAGCAAAGACAGGTCTTGGCTTCAGTATTGAAGAAGGTCAGATTGCAGGTGGTATGGGTAGTGCAATTGTTGAATTTTTGGCTGAAAATTTACCTAGTAGATTCACTAGGATTGGAGTGCGAGATCGATTCGGTCAATCTGGTAGTGTAGATCAACTTTGGCAAGAGTATGGATTGAGTATTGAGGGGATAAAAGAGCAAATATTAAATATAGTTAGGGAGGTCAGATGACTAATCAAGCCACTAAAAAAGATAACAAGAAGACTAAGTATGATTGTATCTGCATCGGTGATATTGTTACAGACGCATTTATTAGGCTTGAGCCTGAGTACACCGATTTAATCGAAGATAAAGATAGACGATACTTAAAGATCGAGTATGGTTCAAAGGTACCTTTTGAATATGCCAAGATTGTCCCTGGCGTAGGCAATGCTGGTAATGCAGCCAGAAGTTTAGCAAGACTTGGTCTTGATGTAGCTATTGTGACCAATGTTGGCGATGATCAACATGGCATGGAGCAGGGTCAGTCATTATTGGATGACTTGATCTCACTTGAGTTTGTCAAGGTTAATCACCGTACACCTTCAAATTACCATTATGTACTTTGGCACAGAGAGGAAAGGACAATCTTGATCAAGCATGAAGAGTTTGATTACTATTGGCCAAGAATACCTGAGCACAGTACTCCTGAGTGGGTTTATTTGACTTCACTTGGTGATCATGGTGCAAAAGTCTACCCAGAACTTACTGGCTGGCTTCAGTTGAATTCGCAGGTAAAATTAGCATTTCAGCCCGGTACCTTCCAGTTAAATCTTGATCAAGACAAGTATTTTTACGAGCGAGCTGAAATCGTGGTACTAAACAAAGAAGAGGCAGCAACATTGTTTGGGACTCATCCAAGTGATATTGCCAAAAATGCTCAGAGTCTAATTAAGCTTGGGGCTTTGATCGCAGTGATCACTGATGGTCCAGATGGATCTTATCTTTTAGCACCAGATAAGGGATTCAAGCAACTTCATAAGATTAGTCCTTTTCCAGATTTTCGTCCTCCAGTCGAACGAACCGGTGCCGGAGATAGTTACGCATCTACTATGATTGCTGCAGTAATCAAAGGTCAAGACCTCAATACGGCAATGCGCTGGGCTGGTGTTAACTCTGCTCATGTCGTGTTAGAAGTGGGGGCTGCAGCTGGTCTTCAGAGGCAAAACCAGATAATGATTGATCTAGAAAATGCCCCTGAAGACTATAATCTGTATAAAATAGGTTGACTAATTTAATTTCTCCAGATATAATTGCTTAAGTTATGGTAGTATTAAGATTAAATCGAGTTGGACGCAAGAAGCTTGCACTTTACCGTATTGTAGCGATTGATAAGCGCAAGGCTGTATCTGCTCGTCCTTTGGAATACCTGGGTAGGTACAATCCTCACAATAAAGAGCTAGTTGTAGATAAAGAGGCAATAAAAGCTTGGCTTGATAAGGGTGCTCAACCCTCAAATCGTTTGGCAATTATTCTCAAACAATCAGGTCTGAGCTTGCCAAAGTGGGTCAAGATTAATAGCAAAAATAGGTCAGTCAAAGATCCAGAAAAAGCTCAAAACCAAACTAGGCAGCCAGAGGAAGTAGTAGAGACGATTGAAGAAGTTGTCGAGGAAATTCCAGCAGAGGCTGAACAACAAGATTCTAATCAAGAGAGTTAAGTTAAATCATATAGGAGGTAGGATGGATTATCCTGAGATAGAGTTTGTAGAGCTAGTAGTAAGACAACTGGTTGCTAATCCAGATCAAGTCAAAGTAGAAAGAATCTTGGATGAAAAAGGAGTATTGTTGGTACTGACTGTAGATGATGAAGATTTGGGTAAGGTTATTGGTAGGGGAGGTGCTACTGTAAATGCGTTGAGGTCACTATTGAGAGTATTGGGAGCTAAGAACAATGCTAGGTATGCTTTGAAGGTAGATGACCCCAAGAATAGCACTACTCAATCAGCCACCAATTCACGACCAGCTCAGGCAGAGGGTCTGACAGAGCAGGCAGTGGAAGTACCTTCATCGCCAGAAGACGAAGTAGATCGTGAGCTTGAAGGACTAGTCAGCGACCTAGATCTATAGTTCTGGTGGCCTTTCGATTTGATATTATTACACTTTTTCCAGAAGCATTTCAGGGATTAGGGCATAGTATGCTCTATCAAGCCCAAGCTAATGGTTTGATAGAGTTGCATTTGCATAATCTTAGAGATTATGGATTGGGTAAGCGTAAACAAGTTGATGATCAGGTTTATGGAGGAGGAGCAGGGATGCTACTAATGGTAGAACCAATAGTATCGGCACTTGAGAATGTCAAAAAAACCGTTCCTAATGCAAAGGTCGGGCTATTGACTCCAAGAGGTAAGCTTTACAACCAAAGGCTGGCTACTGAGTTAAGTCAAGCAGAGGGTTTGACTTTAATATGTGGGCATTATGAGGGAGTTGACGAAAGACTAAATGATTATTTGGATTTTGAAGTTTCGATCGGGGACTATGTTTTAACTGGAGGAGAAATACCAGCAATGGTTGTGGTTGACAGTGTGGCTAGATTGATTGATGGTGTATTGGGAGACACAGAGAGTAATATGGATGAGAGCCATAGTTATCAGTTGCTTGAGTATCCCCAATATACTAGGCCACTGGATTTTAGGGGAAAGAAAGTGCCAGAAATATTAGTATCAGGAGATCACCAGGCTGTTATTGACTGGAGGCGAGAACAGTCTATAACCAAAACCAGAAAGAGTCGCCCTGACCTTTTGGAATTATAGGATTATGAACCCAGCAATTGTTCTCAAGCAGTGGATCAGGGGTCAGGAAGCGATTAGTCAATTGGCTACTGCTAAGAAAAATTTAATTGTCTTAAGGTTGGCAATATTTTGTTTGAGTTTAGCTACTATTTTGATTTATCTTGGAGAAATATTGCAGAATTTGGCAGGGTATCAAGGAGAACATGCGGTAGAAAGTTTTTTTGAGAATAATTCGATTGCAGTTGTGATCTTATTCGTAGGGATTATTGCCCCTATCAGCGAAGAGTTGATTTTTCGCTTACCGCTGGATGGTAGAATTGGTTCTATAGTAGTAGCTTTAATTACTGTCTTTAGTATGCTGACAGGCTTGATGATACCTGGAGCTATCTTAGCTCTAATAATATTCTTATTGTCGAGGAGGGGTAGACTATCTTATCAGTTAAAATTTAAAGGTAGGCAGCAGATATGGTTGGTATTGTTTAGTGCTATGGCATTTGCCTTTTTTCATGGCTATAACTTTGAAAATATTGATCAGTTCTGGTGGCTGTGGCCATTCCTGGTGTTACCACAGTTTATTTACGGATATGTTTTAGGAGTTATTAGACTAAGGTTTGGTTTTGGTTATGGAGTGATATTGCATAGTTTAATCAATCTGTTGGCTTCAATCTTAGCAATGGCTAGTCAGCGAACTAGTGATCAGCTATCATATTATCAGTCAGATGGCTGGGTAAGTATATTGCTTGTGATTGTATTGATTGGTTGGCTTTAGTCGGTTTGGAA